>JBJENM010000048.1:0-59996 GCA_051880175.1 Agathobacter sp.
TATTCTATAAAGCTTTCGAGCTATACTATACTAAAAGTTGCTGCAAAACTGTGGAAGCGCTCGGTCAATTGCTATTTCCCCGCAGGATTGCTCCTGCGGGTATTTTCATGCGATTCATGTTAATACCTTTCATACAAAGCCTCACTTGTTGACATTTCAACAGGCGAGTGATATAGTTTTGCCTATCGTTGTTGAAGGTTCAACAAGTCCTAAGGAGGTACGAAGCATGCAGGAAAGGTTTGAGACTTTTACGGTTCTGATCAATCGCATCAGCCGTAACATACGAAAAATAAAGAATCAAAAGATGGCTGAATATAACCTGCGAAGCGTGCATGTTTCCTGCCTTTATTTCTTATATCTGGCGAACGGTTTGACCGCAACAGAGCTTTGTGAACGCTGTGAAGAGGACAAGGCAACGATTTCAAGAGCGCTCGATTACCTTGAAACAAATGGGTTTCTTACCCGTGAAGCCCAAAGTGCTAAACGCTACAAAAGTCCCCTACTTTTGACGGACAAAGGAATCGAAGCAGGAAAGAAGGTTACCGATAAAATCGATAGTGTTCTTGACGAAATCAGTATAGACCTCACAGAGGAAGAAAGAGCTGCGTTTTACCGCAGTCTTTCCATCATCAGCGACAGACTGGAAGCCGTTTCAAAAAGTGGCTTGAAATAAGGAGGAGTAATTATGTTTTTTCTAAAAGCAGCATTTTGCCGTGTGTTTCAGACGGCATTTCGATTGGCACTTCCGGTGCTTCCTTACAGAGAACCGAAAATTGTAAGTTCCTGTGCCGATCTGGATTACGTATTCAAAAAAGAAAAGATCCACTCGGTCCTCATTGTGACAGATAAAGGGATTCGGGATCATGGATTAGTCCATCCAGTGGAACAGGCATTGCAGGCAAGTGGGATTTCTTATGCCGTTTACGACGGTACACAGCCCAATCCGACCGTTGCGAATGTGGAAGATGCACTTAAAATGTATCATAGCTGTCAGTGTGACGCCTTAATTGCGATTGGTGGCGGCTCCGCAATGGACTGTGCAAAGGCGGTGGGCGCAAGAGCTGTTTACCCGAAACGTTCTTTGAATCAGTTAGGCGGTATATTGAAGGTTCTGCGCAGACTTCCTACCCTGATTGCCATTCCTACAACTGCCGGAACCGGAAGCGAAACAACCCTTGCAGCCGTTATTACAGATCCGGCTACTCATCACAAGTATGCACTTATGAGTTTTCCTCTGATTCCCCACTATGCAGTACTGGATGCAACTCTTACCTATTCACTGCCGCCGCATCTTACCGCTACAACCGGTATGGATGCCCTTACCCATGCAGTAGAAGCCTATATCGGGCGTTCTACCACAAAGGAAACACGCAGGCTTGCCCTGGAAGCAACTAAGCTTGTATTCGAGAATATTGAAACTGCCTATAAGGAGGGGAATAACCATGAGGCGAAAGAAAATATGCTTCATGCTGCATATAAAGCAGGAATTTCCTTCTCTAAATCCTATGTAGGATATATTCATGCTGTTGCACATTCCCTCGGTGGAAAATACGGCACGCCTCACGGCCTTGCCAATGCGGTTATCATGCCCTACGTATTAGAAGCCTACGGGGAGCGTGCATACAAGAAATTACATCAGCTTGGAATTGTCGCCGGAGTGTGCACCGAGAGCGACTCTTGCGAAGCAGGAGCGAAAAAATTCATCGAAGCAATCAAGGAACTGAACGCTAAGATGGGAATTCCGAATAAATTGACCGACATCAAGGCGGAGGATATTCCTCAGATGGCAAAATACGCAGAAAAGGAAGCAAATCCTCTTTATCCTGTGCCGGTGCTGATGACCCGGAAAGAACTGGAAAAATTCTATTATCAGATTGCAGATTGGAGTAAATAAAATGACAGAAACAGAAATCAAAGGCTTAGTGGAAAAGCAGCAGGCATACTATAAAAGCGGGGTCACAATCCCTGTAGCATTTCGTATCGAGCAGTTGAAAAAGCTGTATGCTACGGTAAAAAAATATGAAACTGAGATTAATGATGCCCTGACATCGGATCTTGGAAAAAGCCATTTTGAAGGCTTCATGTGTGAAAGCGGATTGGTGCTGTCTGAAATCTCATACATGATTCGTCATACAAAAAAATACGCAAAGAGAAAGACGGTTCATACTCCCCTTGCCCAGTTTGCCTCCAAAAGCTTCAAGCAACCGGTTCCTTATGGTAACACACTGATCATGAGCCCGTGGAATTATCCGTTCCTTTTAACGATCGATCCCCTTGCGGATGCCATTGCAGCAGGAAATACGGCCATTGTAAAACCAAGCGCCTATTCTCCGGCAACGAGTAAGATCATTGAGAAAATCATTGGCGAGTGCTTCACTCCTGAATATGTGGCTGTTGTGACCGGAGGAAGGGCAGAAAACCAGGCTCTGCTTGATCAAAAGTTTGATTTTGTATTCTTTACGGGCAGTCAGGCGGTGGGCAAGGAGGTCCTTCGCCATACTGCCGAGCATTTGACCCCGGCGGTGTTGGAGCTCGGCGGAAAAAGTCCGTGTATCGTAGATGCAAGTGCCAATATTAAGCTTGCAGCCAAGCGAATTGTATTCGGTAAATATCTCAACTGCGGACAGACCTGTGTTGCTCCCGACTATATTCTCTGCGAAAGCTCTGTAAAAGATGCTTTTGTCGCAGAAGTGGTAAAGCAAATCCGATTGCAATACGGAGAAAATCCGCTCGAAAATAAAGATTACGGAAAAATCATTAACGAAAAGCACTTTTTACGTTTGTGTGGGCTGATAGATCCAAGTAAGGTGGTGATTGGAGGCGAAACGAATGCGGACACCTGCCAGATTGCGCCTACTGTTATGGATAACGTAACCTATGATGATGCTGTGATGGGTGAAGAAATCTTCGGCCCTATCATGCCGATTTTGACTTTTGACGATTTTGACACGGCTGTTGATGAACTCAAAGACAAGGATAAGCCGTTGGCACTGTATCTGTTTTCAAGCAACAGGAACCATATCCGGCGTGTGACAACAGAACTGTCTTATGGCGGCGGCTGCATCAATGATGTGGTTATCCATCTTGCAACAAGTGAGATGGGCTTCGGTGGTGTCGGAGAAAGCGGAATGGGTTCGTATCACGGAAAAGACGGTTTTGATGTCTTCTCCCATTACAAATCCATTGTGGACAAAAAGACCTGGATGGATCTGCCGATGCGTTATCAGCCATATAAGAGCAAATTATATGAAACACTTTTGCATATATTCTTAAAATAAGCAAAATTGAAAACAGCTCCCGCTTATAGTACAATGTAAGTATGAGAAATATTTAAGATATTGGGGAGGAAGAAATGTGGAAAAAGTATGGGAACGCGAGGGCTTTTTCATCGGGGAGGATGATTTTGAAGAGCGAATGAATACCGACCTTTCGGAATTTCGCCAAGAGAATTATAAAGAAGGAACCTTTTTCGGATATGAAGAAAAAAGGATTCATTATGTCTATCTGAAACATCCGGATGAAAGAGCGGCAGTCGTAATATCCCATGGCTTCTGCGAGTTCGTAAGAAAGTATGATGAGCTGATTTACTATTTTTATCAGCTTGGATATTCGGTTTACTTCCCGGAGCACAGGGGACATGGATACTCCTATCGAGAGGTAGAAGAACCGGATAAGGTTCATATAACGGACTTTTGTCAGTATGTGACGGATTTTAAAATATTCATGGATCAGATTGTAAAAAGGGAGAGTCCGAATGCAAAGCTGTTTTTATTCGCCCATTCCATGGGAGGCTGCATTGGAGTAAGGTTTTTAGAAGAGTATCCGGGTTATTTTGAGGCAGCAGTCTTAAGCTCTCCGATGCTTGAGCTTTCATGCGGGAAAATTCCGAAGCCGATGGTACAGCTTCTTACCACATGGGCAAAAATCGCAGGCTGGCAGACGAAATTTGTGCCGGGAAAGCATGGGTTTGACAATACGTATGCCTTCGATACCAGTAGTGCGCTGTCGGAACAAAGATATGCCTATATTTTTAAGCTTCGCCAGCAGAATGTTCAGTATCAGACCTATGGAGCAACTTACGGATGGACGAAAGCTGCAATAGAGGCTTGTAAAAAAGCTTTAAAAAGTGCAGGGAAAGTGGAGATTCCGATACTGATTACCCAGGCTGGGCAGGATATCATGGTATTGCCGGAGGCACAGGAGACTTTTGCAAAACGTGCAAAAAACGCGACGCTTTTGCGTTTTCCGGATTCCAAGCATGAGATATTCAATGCATTAGAGCCGGTACGAACTTCGTTTTTTGATTGTGTTTTTTCTTTCTTTGAAAATGGGGAGGGTATAACAGTATGAAGAAAGTGTTGTTGAAACTGGGAAAACGGATCGGTATTCTGCTTGCGGCAGTGGTGATTTTTGCGGTAGGTTTTATCCTTGTGCTTACCATCACAGAGTATAAGCCCGAAGATACCGTTTCTCTTTCCGTTCAGGGAAGCCCCTCAAAGGAGCTTCACGAAGGAGACACCTTAACGATTATGACCTGGAATATAGGTTTTGGCGCATTGGGAGATAATGCGGATTTCTTTATGGATGGTGGGACACATGTAATGCCCTCTACAAAGGAGCGGGTGAACGAAAACCTAAACAGTATTCTTTTGACAATTGAAGAAGAAGCTCCGGATGTGCTGTTTGTTCAGGAAATCGATGAAAATTCAAAGCGAACCTATCATATCAACGAAATGAAGATGTTCATGGGAGGGCTGGAAGGATATCAAAGCAGCTTTGCGTATAATTTTAAAGTGCCGTATGTACCGTATCCAATTCCGCCAATCGGTAAGGTAAATAGCGGAATTGCAACCTTTTCTTCTTATCCGATAACTGATTCGACAAGAGTAAAGCTTCCGTGTCCGTTTTCGTATCCGGTAAGGATTGCAAACCTGAAGAGATGCCTAATGGTGGACAGGGTTCCCATTGAAGGAAGCGACAAGGAGCTGGTATTGGTGAACCTGCATCTGGAAGCCTACGACTCCGGAGAAGGGAAAGCGGCCCAGACGAAAATGCTAAGAGACATTCTGGAGGCGGAAGCTGCTGCCGGAAACTATGTCATTGCCGGAGGCGATTTTAATCAGGAATTTTCCGATGTGGATGTGAGTGCTTATCCGGTATATGAAGGCATGTGGCAGCCGGGAAGCATCGATGTGAGTGAATTTAAAGAGGGTCTTACGTTTGCGACGGACAATTCTGTTCCGACCTGCCGTTCTTTGGATTCCCCATATGAGGGTGCAGATAAGGAGAACTTCCAGTATTATCTGATTGATGGATTCATTGTGTCTTCCAATGTGACCATAGAGGAGGTCTCCACGTTAGATCTGGACTTTGCGGCGTCAGACCATAATCCGGTCAGGATGCGTGTAACTTTGCACTAGCCGATTTTTCCCTTTTCGTCAAGAGGGAATTTTTTACAAAGAATTTTTTCTATTTTGGGTATATTGCCTTATGGATTTCAACCACAACATCTAGTATAATCAATCTCGTTAGGAAACAAAACATTGTAAATATTTTATAAAAACATTGTTAAGCTAAGGAGTAAGAAAATGTCAGACGAGATCTTAGATGAAGTAATGATTAAGGGAACCTGTAAGGGAAAGGCTGATGCAATCGTAAACTGTCAGTGCAATATTGAGACAGCACCTAATAGATGTGAACAGGCGGAGAAGTGCATGTTCTATTCTTATTATAAATGTAGTAAACAGTGGAAGCGTTTGGCATAAGTGCTAATATGTAAGAAGAGACTTCTGTTCGGCAATGGCGCCGGACAGGAGTTTTATTTTTGTGATAGAAAAAGCCGTATCACGTTTAAGGAGATCGGGCATGAAGCGAATATTGGTTTTAAGTGATTCACATGGAAATATGGAAAATATGGTTTATGCTGCAGAGCTGGTAAAGCCGGATATGATCATACATCTGGGAGACTGTATATCGGATGCAGAAAGGCTTTTGGAGCATTTTAAAGACATTTTGTTTGAATGCGTTCCGGGAAACTGCGACTGCACCATGGCCCCTGCGGAGAAGATACTTGATATTGAAGGGGCTCGTATCCTCATTTGTCATGGACATACCTACAATGTGAAAAGGGGACTCTTAAATATCGAACTTTCTGCGAAGGAAAAGGAGGTGGATCTGGCTCTTTTCGGACATACCCATAAGGTGTTCTACGATTGGACAAACGGGGTAAGGCTGTTTAATCCGGGAAGCATCGGCTCCCCGGGGTATCAGATTCCCCCCTCCTATGGAATCCTGACCATTGATAAGGACACGGGAACCTTTGATATGGAAACCGCATATATTGAATAGGGAAATAGCGCAAAAAAAGAAATAAATTGACGTAGGCCGGGTTTGGCGATATAATGTGCGCGTATGTGTTTTATAGAAAGAGGAGCATGAAAAATGGTTAAGGTTGTAAAGTTTGGTGGTAGCTCTCTTGCGAGCGCTGAACAGTTTATGAAGGTTGGAAGCATCATTCGTGCAGATGAGACCAGAAAATATGTTGTACCCAGTGCACCCGGAAAAAGAAATTCCAAGGACACGAAGGTCACGGATATGCTGTATGCATGTTATGCACTTGCTGAAGCCGGGGAAGATTTCCGCGTACAGTTAATGAAAATAAAAGACCGTTATGATTCTATTATCAATGGGTTACAGTTAAAAACCTCTCTGGATGAAGAATTTAAAACAATTTCCGCAAAATTTAAGGAAAAAGCAGGAAGCGATTATGCCGCTTCCCGTGGTGAATACTTAAATGGTATTATCATGGCAGATTATCTTGGATATGAATTTATCGATGCTGCAACGGTTATTTTCTTTGACGAGAATGGAAATTTTGATGCGGATAAGACCAATACGGTTCTTTCTGCCAGACTTGCAAAGTCAAAGAAAGCGGTTATTCCTGGATTTTATGGTGCCCTTCCGGATGGTACTGTGCATACCTTTTCAAGAGGCGGATCAGATATCACAGGATCGATTGTTGCAAAAGCATGTAAGGCAAGCATTTACGAGAACTGGACCGATGTTTCCGGATGTCTCGTGGCAGATCCGAGAATTGTAAAAAATCCGGAACCGATTAGGGTAATTACCTATACAGAACTTCGAGAGCTTTCCTATATGGGAGCCTCTGTGCTTCATGAGGATGCAATCTTCCCGGTTCGCAAGGCCGGTATTCCGATTAATATTCGAAATACCAATGACCCGGAGGCAGAGGGAACGCTGATCGTGGAAAGCACCTGCCAGAAGCCTGACTTTACCATTACCGGAGTTGCGGGAAAGAAGGGATTTGTAGCGGTTAATATCGATAAGGATATGATGAATTCAGAAGTTGGATTCTGCCGGAAAGCCCTTCAGGCCTTTGAGGAAAATGGAATTTCCATTGAGCATATGCCTTCCGGAATCGATACCATGACCGTATTTGTACATCAGGCAGAGTTCGAGGGAAAAGAGCAGCAGGTAATCAGCTCACTCCGTCGTCTCGCACAGCCGGATAAGATTGATCTTGAAGCAGATTTGGCTCTTATCGCAGTTGTTGGACGGGGAATGAAGTCGAACCGCGGTACTGCAGGAAGAATTTTCTCCGCACTTGCACATGCCAACATCAATATCCGGATGATTGATCAGGGATCTTCCGAGCTTAATATTATCATCGGAGTAAGCAATGAGGATTTCGAAAGTGCAATTCAGGCAATTTATGATATTTTTGTTGCCACAAGATTGTAAAAAACTGCCGGAGAGAAATCCTTCGGAAAATAGAATATAGGAACCAAAATAAGCTCCTTTTCATACTCTATATGGAAAGGAGCGTTTTTTATGGAAAAGAATACTGTAATTTTTGTCACGGACAAAAGGCAGCTTGGAATCAGTAATTTCTTACCGGGGAAAATCGAAAGATTGAACTGGAAGGATGAAGTAGATGAGAACCTTTGCTTAGAGAGAATTCGAAAGGCAAGCATAGTTGTGCTTCCGACACCGGCAAAAAAGATAGAAGGATCCAAGGATTTGGTTGAATTATTAAAGTATAATTTAACAAATTGTAAAATCCTTTTCGGCGGATTGCTGGAAGAGAAGTGGTATCATCTCGGTGAAGGCTATGGCTTTGAATGCTACGACTTTATGAAGGATGAACTGGTTGCACTTGAAAATGCGCGAATTACCGCACAGGCAACGATTGCAGAAATCATGAAATATAGCCAGTATGAAATCTGTGGACAGAAAATAGTGGTAACCGGATACGGAAGGTGCGGAAAAAGCCTTGCCAATATGCTTTCTGCTATGGGAGCTAAGGTAACCGTTCTCGCCCGGAGTGCAAAGGGTCGCAAGCAGGCAAAGGCAGACGGACATAATGCGGTTGATTTTTCCTATGGAGCAGAGGAGGCATATGGAACTCACATTTTTGTAAATACGGTTCCGGCACTTGTCATGCAGGAGAAAATCTTTCAGGAGATGCATTCCGATGCAGTAGTGATTGATATTGCATCAGCACCGGGAGGATGTGATCTTAAGGCTGCTGAAAAATATGGTATTCCGGTAATTTCGGCTCTTAGTCTGCCGGCAAAATATGTTACAAAAAGCGGGGCCGGAATATTTGCAAATGCAATATATAAAAAAGCGTTCCTGGATTTTGATCTGAAAGAGGATAAATCATGGATTTCGCAAATTATAATATAGGATATGGAATTACAGGGTCCTTCTGTACCTTTTCAAAAGCGAGGAAGGAGGTCATACATCTGAAAGAGATGGGCGCCAATGTAATTCCGATTTTTTCATTTCAAACGTTAAGCTGTGATACCAGATTCGGAAGCGCAAAGGAATTTGTAGATGGGATCTGCGACATAACAGGAAATGAGGGAATTAAGACAATTAGTCAAGCGGAACCGATTGGACCGAATAATTTTTTGGACATTATGGTCATTGCACCATGTACAGGAAATTCAGCGGCAAAACTATGTAACGGCATTATAGATACACCGGTTCTGATGGCTGCAAAAGCGCACATGAGAAATGGTAAGCCTCTGGTAATTGCAATTTCCACAAATGATGCGCTTGGTGTAAACTTTAAAACAATCGGGATGCTCATGAATATGAAGAATATTTACTTTGTTCCTTTCGGACAGGATAACTATAAGGGAAAGCCCAACTCACTGGTGGCAAAAATGGAGCTCCTGCCGGAAACAATTGAAATGGCAATGAAGGGAAAGCAAATACAGCCGGTGCTGGTATCAGGCAGCTAGCATAATTTGTGTAAAATAATACAATGAAACAATGGAAAGAAAAAAGTTCCGTTCTCTGCAAATAAAGGCAGAAAGCGGAACTTTTTAATAGGATGATGGGATTGCTAGGAAAGTTCAATCTTGATTTGATATTTTTGTAACCAATAGTTGATCTGGAGGTAGTAAGCCATAAGCTGAGGACCCGCCATCAACTGACCGTACCATGGTCTTCCGTAGTCTTTCGCATTCTGACAGAAATTGTAGACCTTATTCTTATCAACAAATTCCAGCAAAGGACTATTGGAGTCGGAAATTACTTTTAGTAACGCGGTACTTAGAATTGCTTCGTATCCCGGATCGTAGGTTTTTGGATAAGGGCTCTTTCGTCTTACACGGATTTCTTCCGGGAGCAGTCCCTTTGCATACTCTCTGAGAAGATGCTTTACTTCTCCGTCCTTTGCTTTCATTTCGTATGGTACGTTAAAGAGGTATTCTGCAAGGCTAAAGTCAGCAAAGGGAACACGAATATCCAGACTGTTTGCAGAAGCGGCGCGATCTGTCCGGTTTACCAGCGTCTGCATAAAGTAGCGCATGGTCAGATACATGGTCTTGGAATGAAGAAGCGAAGCGTCCTTCGAATCAGTATAAAAGATTTCTGCACAGGCATGCTGATACTGTTCATGAATGTAGGAATCCATATCTAACATTGAAATAAAATCATTATTTAATAATTCTTTTCTTGGAGATGTATCAATGGACCAGGGGAAGGTATCTGCTTCATACATTTCGGCCTTGTGGTACCACGGATAGCCGGCAAACAGCTCATCGGCACATTCGCCGGTAAATATCGTATGATGGGAAGGGGCAATTTTCTCGCAGAAATATAGAAGCGAGGAATCAATATCTCCCATGGCAGGAAGATCATGAGCAATCACGGACTGCTTAAGATACTCATATTGCTCGGTGTTTCCACACACTAAAGTGGTGTGGTCCGTCCGGAGGGCATCTGCCATTTGATGGACATAGGGGGCATCCAGGCTGGGCTGGAAATTATTTGCCTTAAAATGCTGTCTGCTTCCGATAAAGTCGAAGGAGAAGGTTTTTACCGAATTGCCATCGGAATTCCTTTTTACAAGCTCTGCCGTAATTACAGAAGAATCCAGTCCTCCGGAGAGAAGGGAAGCAGGAGCGCTGTTTGTATAGGAAAGTACCTCGATGGAACGATCCAGCAATTCGTTTACATGGTCCACGGTATCCAGATAGCTATCTGTATGCTCACGGAACCGGAACTGATGATAGCATTCTTCGTACATTTGATCCTTTCCATATACCAGGAAATGTCCTGCTTTTAATTCAAAAAGATTTTTAAATGCGCTTTTTCCAAGAGAACGGGCCGGTCCCATGGCGAAGATTTCATTCAGTCCTTCTCTGGTAACGGTTGGCGTGATATTCGGATATGCAAAAATTCCCTTTGGTTCAGAGGCAAAAATCAGGGTTTTGTCTATAAACATGTAATATAGCGGGCGAAGACCCAGTTGATCCCGGAACAGATAGATCAGATTTTGAGTTTCATCATATACAACAAGGGCAAATGCACCGTCCAGCTGTTTGACAAAATCCGGACCGTAGGTTTGGAAGGCGAAAAGAAGAAGTTCTTCCTGTGAAAGATCGGCCGTATCTCCTCCTTCTTCTTCCAGCTTTTTTTTCAGTTCTATTAGGTTGGTAATATATCCATCATAGAAAAGGGTGTAGATGTTGTTACACAGCTTTTTTGTGACGGGCTGTGTTTTGCATGGAATCTGCGGATGGATGGAACCGGAAAAAAGTGCATTGTGACAGAAGGCACCATGCGCAAACAGATAGTATTCCTGATGGTCAGAACCTCGCTTGATTAAAGCTTCTGACATTTTATGTATGGTATCCCTGCTAAACGAGTTGTCTTTGGCAAAAACTTCATAAGGCATGTAAAAGCCTGCGATAGCACTCATAATAACTCCTTAAAAATATTCTCTTGTATTATATGCACCGGTTTACAAAAAGTTCATAAAACATTTACGGCTTGTTATTGTGAAACTATGGAAAAAGTGCTACAATGTCCGTATTGTTTAGTTTTAGATAGGAGATTTTTATGAGTGCATTAGAAAAGATTTTTGGTACCCATAGCGAGAGGGAATTAAAGAGAATCTATCCGATTGTGGACAAGATCGAATCCTACAGAGACGCTATGATGGCTCTTTCTGATGAAGAACTTAAAGGAAAAACCAAAGAATATAAAGACCGATTGGAAAAGGGAGAGACCTTGGACGACATTCTTCCGGAAGCATTTGCAACTGTCCGGGAGGCTGCCAGACGTGTGCTTGGAATGGAGCATTACCGCGTACAACTGATAGGTGGTGTTATTTTACATCAGGGACGTATTGCGGAAATGAAAACCGGTGAAGGAAAGACACTGGTAGCAACACTTCCATCCTATTTGAACGCCTTGGAGGGAAAAGGTGTTCATATCGTAACTGTAAATGACTACCTGGCAAAGCGTGACGCTGAGACCATGGGTCAGGTGCATGAGTTTTTGGGACTGACGGTAGGTGTAGTACTTAACAGCATGGACAACGATGAACGCCGTGCTGCGTACAATTGTGATATCACCTATATCACCAATAACGAGCTAGGCTTTGATTACTTAAGAGATAACATGGTGATTTATAAGGAACAACTGGTACAGCGGGGACTTCACTATGTAATCATCGATGAGGTGGACTCAGTACTCATTGACGAGGCAAGAACCCCACTTATTATTTCCGGACAGAGCGGAAAATCCACCAAACTATATGAAGCCTGCGATATTCTGGCAAAGCAGATGCAGCGTGGAGAAGATATTCCGGAATACTCTAAGATGGATGCCATTATGGGTCTGGAGCAGGAGGAAACCGGTGACTTTATCGTAAATGAAAAGGATAAGGTAGTAAATCTTACGGCGCAGGGTGTTAAGAAGGTAGAGCAGTTCTTCCATATCGATAACCTTGCAGATGCAGACAATCTTGAGATTCAGCACAATATTATCCTTGCACTCCGTGCCCACAATCTGATGTTTAAGGATCAGGATTATGTGGTAAAAGACGATGAGGTAATGATTGTTGACGAATTTACCGGACGTATTATGCCGGGCCGCCGTTATTCCGATGGACTCCATCAGGCAATCGAGGCAAAGGAGCATGTAAAGGTAAAGAGAGAGAGCAAGACCCTTGCAACGATTACCTTCCAGAACTTCTTTAATAAATTCGAGAAGAAGGCAGGTATGACCGGTACCGCGCTTACAGAGGAAAAGGAATTCCGTGATATCTACGGTATGGACGTTATTGAGATTCCAACCAACATGCCGATTGCCCGTATTGATCATCAGGATGCGGTATTTAAGACAAAGAAAGAAAAATACCATGCAGTCATCGAAGAGGTGAAAAAGTCCCATGCAAAGGGACAGCCTGTTCTTGTGGGAACCATTACCATCGAAACCTCTGAGCTTTTGAGCTCTATGTTAAGAAAAGAGGGTATTCCTCATGAAGTATTAAATGCGAAATTCCATGAGCAGGAAGCAGCAATCGTTGCTCAGGCCGGAGTACATGGTGCCGTAACCATCGCAACAAACATGGCAGGTCGAGGAACGGATATTAAGCTGGATGAGGAGGCAAAGGCTGCCGGTGGTCTTAAGATTATCGGTACGGAGCGCCATGAATCCAGACGAATTGACAATCAGCTGCGCGGACGTTCCGGTCGTCAGGGTGATCCGGGTGAATCCAAATTCTACATTGCCCTTGAGGATGACCTGATGAGACTCTTCGGTTCCGAGAAGCTTATGGATGTCTTTACGGCCCTTGGTGTGCCGGAGAATGAAGAAATCCAGCACAAGATGCTTACTTCTGCAATTGAAAAGGCACAGAAGAAGATCGAGGGAAATAACTTTGGAATCCGTAAGAATTTGCTTGAGTATGATCAGGTTAATAACGATCAGAGAGAGATCATCTATGCAGAGAGACTTCGTGTATTAAACGGAGAGAGCATGCGGGATGTAATCTTTAAGATGATTCAGGATCAGGTAGAAAAGTGTGTGGATACCTGTATTTCCAGTGAAGTCCCAAGGGACAGTTGGGATTTGAATGAGTTGAACGAGTTGATTCTTCCGACAATTCCACTGGAGAGAATTACGGAAGAGAAGCTTGCAGATATTAAGAATGAAAAGCAGTTAAAGCAGTACTTAAAGGAGCAGGCAGTTCTTCTTTACGAAGCAAAAGAAACAGAGTTCCCGGAGCCGGAGCAGTTCCGTGAGTTAGAGCGTGTCGTACTCTTAAAAGTAATTGACCGCCGCTGGATGGATCACATCGATGATATGGATCAGCTTCGTCAGGGTATCGGCCTTCAGGCATATGGACAGAGAGATCCGCTGGTAGAATATAAGATGGCCGGATTTGATATGTTTGATGCCATGACCTCTTCCATTCAGGAGGATACGGTTCGTCTTCTGTATCATGTACAGATTCAGCAGAAGGTTGAGCGTGAGCAGGTAGCCAAGGTTACCGGAACCAACAAGGATGATTCTGCAACGGCTGCTCCAAAGAAACGTGAGCATGCAAAGGTATATCCGAATGATCCATGTCCATGCGGATCAGGAAAGAAGTACAAGCAGTGCTGCGGAAGATTCTAAAATGATAGAAAATCCTTTTTGGGATATATATTTTAAAGTCCCATTTTGGAAAAGTATTCCTGAATGAATAGCAAAATTCATTCTAAGGAACACAAATCCGAAATGGGACTTTTTTCAATATATCCACAATAAGGGAATTTGTCAGGTTTTGAGGTGCAAAATTTTCTGTGTACCTAAAATCCTTTAAAAATGGTTCAAAATGACTGTTTAAAATGGCAAATTGTATGGTTTTACCAGATGATTTTTAGCCTGTACCTACGAAATGCACTTTTTCTAGGTATACAGCAAAATTAAAACTGTAAAACCATACAATTGCGCCTGAAAAGCGATGAAAAGACGCTGTTTTCCATGATTTTTAGGTATGGCAAAGAATCAGCATAGCAAAACATAACAAATCTATATTTATGATAGATGGATCGAGTCATATACCTCCTGCAGCTGCTTCGCGGATTCCTGTAGGGCGGTTATTTCATCAGCATCCAGTTCAATTGGCACTTTTACTTCAATTCCATCTTTTCCCACAACAGCGGGCATGCTTAATACCACGTTTTCAATTCCGTATTCTCCGTGCATCATGGAGGAAATCGGAAGGATTGACTTTTCGTCCCGCAAAATGACCTCACAGATTCGTTTCACTGCCATTGCAATACCAAAATAGGTGGCGTGTTTTCTTTCGATAATTTCATAGGCGCTGTTTTTTACCGTTTCTGCGATGACCGTAGTTTCTTCTTCGGGGCGGTAGTGCCCCCGCATCTCGCAAAAATCGTCAATCCGGATACCGGAAATATTTGCGCTGCTCCAGGCGACAATCTCACTATCGCCGTGCTCTCCAATAATAAAGGCGTGGACACTTCGGTTATCCACCGATAAGTGTTTGCCCAGCTCCATCTTTAATCGCGCGGTATCCAGGACGGTTCCGGAACCGATGACACGGTTTTCAGGAAAGTTTGACAGCTCTAATGCAACATGAGTAAGAATATCTACCGGATTAGAAACAATCATTAAGATTCCTTTGGCATCACGTTTGGCAATCTCAGGAATAATAGAGCGGAAAATGGCAACATTCTTATGGACGAGATCCAGTCTCGACTCTCCAGGCTTTTGGCCTGCTCCTGCCGTTACAATAACGATGGCTGCATCCACGACATCATCATAATCCCCGGCATAGATGGTCATTGGCTTTGTGTAGGGAACTCCGTGGCTGATATCCATTGCCTCGCCCACCGCTTTTTCATGATCCACATCGATCAGTACCATTTCCGAAAACAGACCGCTCTGCATCAGAGCAAAGGCGGAAGATGCACCGACATATCCACATCCAATAATTGCTACTTTCCTTAAATTAACGGACTCATTTTTTTTCATGATGGAATCTCCTTTTTGCATTTCATTATTCATATTTCCTTTTTGTGTTTCAAAATAAATTATCCCATTTCAGAAAAGTGTTCCCTAATGAATTTGCATATTTGAATCAGAATTGTGGAATTTGGCAAGATTTGAGGTGCTAGAACTGTCGTATACCTAAAATCCTTGAAAAACAGCCTCAAATTGCGGATTTTTCATGCGAATTGTATTATTTTGAGGGGGTGGACTTCGCGGTATACCTAATATTTGCAATTTCTTAGGTACAGGCTAAAATTGATCCAGCGAAAACATACAATCGACCACAAAAAGCGCTTAAAATGTCGCTTTTTTCATAGATTTTAGGTACTGGAAGAAAATCAACCGGTGATATGATACAATTTGCCAATCAAGCATGAAGAACAAGCCACTCTCGTTTGTAAAAAGCGAAGCGGTACTAAATTCGTAAGTATTTGCTTATTAAGTGCCGGCGCTTTTTAAACATTCTGATTCAAATAGCAAAATTCATTCTTAGGAACACAATTTCGAAAAGGGATTTTTATATTCTGTAATATGCCCGTTTGAAACAAAAATATGTGATTCAAATAGCAATTGACAGTCCGTATATCCTATGGTAGATTAAAAATATAAACAAAATACGAATACAGATAAACAAAAGTTTATAAAATGGCTTTGAGAGGAGGAGAACGTGACTGAAAGAGAGTCGCAGATTTATCAATGGATCAAAGAGAATCCAATGATATCTCAGGAAGAACTGGCAAGAAAAGCGAATATTAAGAGATCTTCTGTTGCGGTGCATATTTCAAACCTTATGAAAAAGGGATATATTCAGGGAAAAGGATATATTACAAATCCTACCTCCTATTGTATGGTCATCGGCGGAGTGAACATTGATATCGGAGGAAGACCGGACCAGGCGCTGATTCCGAGGGATTCGAACCCCGGACATATTTCCATGTCCCTTGGAGGAGTGGGAAGAAATATCGCTCATAACATGAGCCTTTTGGGACTTCATGTAAAAATGATCACGGCACTTGGTGATGATGTAAATGCGCATCGAATCATGGAGAGCTGTAAGGAACTGGGCATTGATATCTCCCATAGCTGCCATTCCACAGAAGATGCTACCTCGACCTATCTATTTATTTCGGAAGCAGATGGAGATATGTCGGTGGCAATTTCAGATATGAACATTTACCGCCACATGACGCCGGAGTTTATGGAGAGCAAAATGGATATCATTAACCGTGCCGGCATGGTGGTCATAGATACCAATATTCCGGAGGAAACCATAAGCTATCTGGCATCGAACTGTAAAGTGCCGATTTATGCAGACCCGGTATCCAGCACAAAGGCAAAAAAGCTAATTCCGGTTCTGGGCAGGATGCATACGATTACACCGAATCTGTTGGAAGCACAGATTCTTACGGGAATGAAAATTGATTCCGAGAAGTCTTTAAAGAAGGCATCGGATGCGCTTTTGGAAATGGGATTAAAGCAGGTATTTATTACCTTAGGAGCAGATGGAATCTTTGCTGCAAACAAAGAGGAAGCTTACCATTTCCCGAACTTAAGCTGTAAGCTTGTCAATGCGACAGGTGCAGGGGATGCCATGATGGCGGGATTTGCCTATGCGCATACAGAAGGATATTCCTTAAAGCAGACAGCAATGGCCGGACTCGGAGCTGCAAGTATTGCAGTGGAGGGAGCGGCAACCATCAACGAAGAACTGTGTGTGGAAGAAGTAAAAAAGCGTGCAGGACTCGAGTAATTGTTACTCCCCTGATCAAAAACTAATAAAGGATATTTTTCATAAGAATGAAAGAAAAAGGAGAAAAAATCATGAACATGAACAAGTATTTAGACGTAGCACCGGAAGTAGCTGAGGCACTCGCGGCAGGAAAGCCGGTAGTAGCCTTGGAGTCAACCATTATTTCACATGGTATGCCATATCCGAAAAATGTAGAAACAGCACTTAATGTAGAGAAGGTTATCCGTGAGAACGGAGCAGTTCCTGCAACAATTGCAATTATCGGAGGAAGACTAAAGGCCGGTCTTTCAGAGGCAGAAATCGAATACCTTGGAAAAACAGGGCAGGATGTAACAAAGGTTTCCCGCCGGGACCTGCCGGTCATTGTATCGAAAAAAATGGATGGAGCTACTACCGTTGCAACAACCATGATTATTGCCGCAATGGCAGGAATTAAGGTGTTTGCAACCGGCGGAATCGGCGGAGTGCACAGAGGGGCAGAAAAGACCATGGATATTTCCGCAGACTTAGAAGAACTCTCCATGACACCGGTTATGGTGGTATGTGCCGGGGCAAAGGCAATCCTTGATCTTGGACTTACCCTGGAATACCTTGAGACAAAGGGCGTGCCGGTCATTGGATATGGAACAGAGGAGCTTCCGGCATTTTACAGCAGAAAGAGTGGATTTGGTGTGGATTATCGTCTTGACACTCCAAAGGAGCTGGCCGCTGCTTTTCATGCAAAGCTGGAGCTTGGCATGCAGGGCGGAATGCTGGTAACGAACCCGATTCCGGAGCAGTATGCAATGCCGGAGGATGTAATCAATAAGGCAATCGATCAGGCAGTAGCCGAGAGCGTTGAGAAGGGAATTCATGGAAAAGCAACGACGCCGTTCCTTCTTGCACGGGTAGCAGAGCTTACCGGTGGAGATTCCTTAGAGTCAAACATTCAGTTGGTATATAACAATGCAAAGGTTGCAGCGCAAACAGCAGTTGAGCTTTCCAATATGAATGCATAATTCTTCTTCATTACAATAACGTGTTCCCGAATGAATTTGCATATTTGAATCAGAACCCACTCTCGTTTGTAAAAAGCGTAGCGGTACTAAATTCGCAATACATTGCTCATTAAGTACCGACGCTTTTTAAACGTTCTGATTCAAATAGCAAAATTCATTCTAAGGAACACTTTTATGAAACGAGAGTGATTTTTTACATAATCCGTCCACAAAATTGTGGGCGGATTTTTTTATCTCATATTGGAACATCAAAAAAGGAGTGTTATAATGGGATAAAAAAACAGAGGGGTTAACATGGATATTCAAAAGCAAAGGGAAGAAAAAATCGAGTATTTTAAAGCGCAGGCGCAGCAGTACAATTTTACAAGAGAATACAGTAAGGCAATGACCTTCTATGTGAGGGCAGGACTTCTTGGGGACCGGGATTCGATCATACTTGTGTGCGAACGATTAAAATCAGGCTATGGAATGTCCTACAATTTTGAAGAAATCTATCGTTGTATGCTGGTGGGGGCAAAAGAGGGAATTGCGGATGCCATGTATGAGCTGGGGGTATGCTACAGCAACGGTCTTGGCGTAGAACAGGACATGACAGAGGCAATGCACTGGTTTTCGGAAGGCGCAAAAGCAGGAAGTGAAGATGCCAAAAACTCACTTCGAACCTATAACTATGATCTGCATATCGAAACGGAGCGGTATCCTTCTGCATATGCAGATATTGTAAGAAAAAGTGTGCTGGGAAAAGAGCATAAGGTATCAAAGGCACGTATGGATGAGCGGTCAGCCGAGTTTGTGATGTTTGACGGAACAAAGCCGGTGGCTTCTGCAATGATGTATTGGGATGAAGAACATCAGGCCTATGTATTGGATCAGTTCTGCGTTCTGCCGGAATATCGGGGAATTGGAATAAGAGAGGATCTTCTGGGGGAAGCAATCGCTCGGGTCCGCATGGAAAACAAAAAGCTTCTTGCTGTTCGGGCGGATGAAACCATCAAACCAATCTGTGAGCAGATGGGATTTTCGGAGGAGGGAATCCACCCGAAAGAGGAAAATGATACCAAAATCTGGATGTATCGCAGATTTTTATAGGGGGAGGAAACTATGAGTGATTTAAAATGGCTGTCTGAGCTATATCCAAATATTGCAGCAGCATCTAAAGAAATTATCAATTTACAATCCATCTTGAATCTGCCGAAGGGTACGGAACATTTTATATCGGATATTCATGGAGAATACGAGGCTTTTTCCCATGTCCTTAAGAATGGTTCCGGGGCAATCAGCAAGAAAATCGATGATGTCTTCGGCCATACCCTTGGCATGTCGGAGAAAAAGGCACTGGCCACTCTGATCTATTATCCAAAGCAAAAAATCCAGGCAGTCAAAAAGGAAGAAAAGGACATTGAAAACTGGTATCGTGTATCGCTCTACCGCCTGATTGAGATTTGCCGTGTGACCTCTTCCAAATACACGAGATCAAAGCTTCGCAAGGCTATGCCGGAAAAATATGCCTATATCATTGAGGAGCTTATTACCGAGAAGGCAGAGGTCTTAAATAAAGAAGCCTATTATGATTCCATTGTAGATACGATTATTGAGATCGGTCAGGCAGAATCCTTTATTGTTGCGATGTGTGATTTGATTCAAAGGCTCGTCATCGACCGTCTGCATGTCATCGGAGATATTTTTGACCGGGGACCACAGCCTGACAAAATCATGGATAAGCTGATGGATTACCATGCGGTGGATATCCAGTGGGGAAATCACGATATCGTGTGGATGGGAGCTGCGGCAGGACAGCTTGCCTGCATTGCGAATGTGATTCGCAATCAGGCCGCCTATGATAATTTGGATGTGTTAGAGGATGGATATGGAATCAATCTCCTTCCCATCATCACCTTTGCAATGTCTACCTATGCCGATGATATGTGTGAAAACTTCGAGATTGCCAGAACCAGGGAAGGCTCAGAGTATGAGCTGTTAATGAACAAGAGAGTGTTAAAGGCAATCACGGTCATACAGTTCAAATTGGAGGGACAGCTGATACAAAAATATCCGGAATTTGAAATGAAGGACCGCCTGATTTTAGAGCGGGTGGACTGGGAAAAGCATACCGTGGAAATCGACGGTGTGACCTATCAGGTGAAGGCGGATCATTATCCAACCCTGGATTTTTCCAAACCATATGAGCTTACAGAAGCGGAAATGGATGCCATGCTCCGCCTCCAGAACGGATTTATGCACTGCGAAAAACTGCAGCGCCATGTACAGCTTTTACTGGATCAGGGCAGTATCTACAAAGTAGTAAATCACAATCTTTTATATCATGGCTGCGTTCCCCTGAATGAGGACGGAAGCTTCCGCAAGGTCAATATATACGGCTCCTATTATGAGGGAAAAGCCCTGTATGACATTTTAGAGGTGTATGTCCGGAAAGCATTCTCCTCCATCGATGAAGAAGAACAGGAAAAGGGAAAGGATATTCTCTGGTTTATCTGGTGTTCTCCAAATTCACCGCTTTTTGGAAAAGATAAGATGGCGACCCTTGAAAAGTATCTGATTGTGGAAAAAGAAGCCCGTGTAGAAAAAAAGGATTCCTATTACAGGCTGTTGGATGATCCGAAAATTGTAGACCACATTTTAAAGGAATTCGGCTGTGATGACCCGGAGGCTCATATCATTAACGGTCACGTTCCGGTTCACATCAAGGAGGGAGAACGACCGGTAAGATGTAACGGAAAAGTCATCATCATTGATGGTGGATTTTCAAAACCCTATCAGAAGGTGACCGGAATAGCAGGATATACGCTAATCTATAATTCCTATGGAATGGCTTTGGCGGCCCATCAGCCCTTTGTGTCAACAGAAGAAGCAATAAGGACAGATACTGACATCATTTCCAAGCGGGAAACCGTGTATCAGGCACAGACCAGACAGCTAGTAAAGGATACGGATACAGGTAAGGAACTCTCTGAAAAAATTGTGGAACTGAAAAATCTGCTGAAAGAATATCGGAGTGGACGATTAAAGGAACGCAACAATACTTACACAAAACGAAATTAATGAATCCGCAACTAAACATAACAGGATTTTCTTTTATTTGGTAAGTTTCGTTGGTAGATGGTGATGCAACGAAAGCTTATAATAATCGTAAAAGTTGTAAAAATCCAAATAGTAGGAATGTGGAGGAGTTATGGAGAAGAGAAAAGCCTGGCTGGACAATATCCGCTGGATGACAATCGTGATCGTAGTGATCTATCATATATTTTACTATTACAATAATATCGGAATAGAGCCGATGTTCGCAGGACTTGCGCCAAATCCCCCGGAGGAAGGAGCAAAGGCGGTAGTTACAGCCCCGGCGTTGTTCCAGTATTTTGTGTATCCCTGGTTTATGCTGCTGCTTTTTGTCGTGAGCGGAATGGTGGCAAATATTGTGCTTAAGAGAAAAGGAATGAAAGCGTTTCTTTCGGAGAGAGTACATAAACTGTTGGTTCCATCCACGTTAGGAATTCTTACCATCCAGTGGGTGGGAGGATATCTCATTTCACAGAACTATTTTACTGCAGAGGCGAAAGCACAGATACCGGGGTTTGTGCTGTATCTCATTTATTGTGCAACTGGAATCGGAGCGCTGTGGTTCTGCCAGGTGCTGTTTGTAAACAGCCTTCTGCTTGCCCTGATAAAGAAAATCGACAAAAAGAATAAGCTCCTTGAACTGGGCGGGAAAGCAAATCTTTTGGTACTGGTTCTTCTTACGGCAGTTTTTGTAGGGGCCGCCCAGCTTCTTAACGCACCCATCACGACCTACAGAATGTGTCTTTATCCGGTAGCTTTTTTGATTGGATATTATGTTTGCGCCAATGAAAATGTGCAGCAGGTTATAAAAAAATATGCATATTTGTTTTTAGGAGCAGGAATCCTTGCGGATATTGCATACATTGTAAAGGACTATGGAAGCTATTATGCGTATCATGAGGTACAGAATGACCCGGTTGCCATCGTGGCTGCATGGTTCATGGTGCTTGGAATTCTTGGAATGGCCCAGAGAATGCTAAACTTTAGCAATGGATTTACAAATTATATGAACAGAGCAGGCTGGGGAATCTACATCCTGCATATTAACCTGCTTCTTCTTACAAACACCCTGTTAAAGCCGGTGGCTTTCGTACTTCCTATGGTGGTCATCTATCTGATTGAACTGGTTGTCGGGCTGGCAGGAAGCGTGCTGCTATGGGAGATTCTTAGAAGAATACCGGTTATCCGGTGGCTGCTTTTTGGTATCAGGAGAAAGAAACATGTTGAAAGATAATCTGATCATGCTTAGAAGGGCAAACAATTTGTCCCAGGAGGAGGTCGCCGAAAAAATCAATATCTCCAGGCAGGCCTATGCGAAGTGGGAGAAAGGAGAAACCATTCCGGACATTGAAAAATGTGCGGCTTTGGCGGAGGTTTACGGTACAACCTTAAATGATTTGTACAAGGAAGAAAAAACACCGGACGGAAAAGATATCATGCCGGCTCCGAAGGGAAAGCATCTGTTCGGAACCGTCACGGTAAATGATAAGGGACAGATCGTAATACCGAAAAAGGCCAGAGAGGTCATGAACATTAACCCGGGAGATGACCTGATTGTGCTGGCGGACGAGCAGAGCGGTCTGGCGCTTGTAAAGGCAAATTGGTTTGAGAAGCATTTGCTGAATCTGCTGAATAAATCGGGAGAACGGGAATAATAATATAGGTACAGCGAAAAACGAACAAAAGTTCGATTTTTGCTGTACTTTTTATTTTTATTCTGCTATAATGAGCGAAAGCGAGTCAACATGGCAAGGATTTGAGAGAAAGGCTTATTTATGGATCATTTTGTACTTCATTCCCCATATCAGCCCACCGGCGATCAGCCCCAGGCAATCGAGGCGTTGGTAAAGGGCTTCAAAGAGGGAAATCAATTTCAGACGTTATTGGGTGTTACCGGCTCCGGTAAGACCTTTACCATGGCGAATGTTATTCAGGCTCTGAATAAGCCTACGCTTATTATTTCACATAACAAGACCTTGGCGGGACAGCTCTACGGAGAGATGAAAGAGTTCTTTCCGGAGAACGCAGTAGAATATTTTGTATCCTACTATGACTATTATCAGCCGGAAGCCTATGTTCCGCAGTCGGATACGTATATTGCGAAGGACTCCTCCATCAATGACGAGATTGATAAGCTGCGTCTTTCGGCAACCGCCGCAATGGCAGAGAGAAAGGATGTCATTATTGTCGCTTCTGTTTCCTGTATCTATGGTATTGGTAGCCCGGATGACTATATGAACATGATGGTATCCCTGCGTCCGGGAATGGAAGTGGACCGGGATGATGTGATACGGGATCTGATCAATATGCAGTATACCCGGAATGATATGGACTTTAAGCGAGGAACCTTCCGCGTGCATGGGGATGTGCTGGAGATTTTTCCTGCAAATGAAGGGGATACAGCCATCCGCGTGGAGTTCTTTGGAGATGAAATTGACCGAATTACGGAGATTGACGTATTGACCGGAGAGATTAAGGCGGAACTGAAGCACACTGCGGTATTCCCTGCCTCTCATTATGTAGTGCCTCAGGAGAAAATCCTAGAGGCCTGTGATCGCATCGAGGCGGAACTGGAGGAACGGGTACGGTTTTTTAAAGGTGAGGGAAAGCTTCTTGAGGCGCAGCGCATCGCAGAACGCACGAATTTCGATATTGAGATGTTAAAAGAAACCGGATTCTGCAGCGGAATCGAAAATTATTCGAGACATCTGGCAGGAAGAGCAGAGGGGGAGATGCCGGATACGCTGATCGATTATTTCAAGGATGATTTTCTGATTATCGTAGACGAGTCCCATATTTCCATTCCGCAGATTCGAGGAATGTATGCGGGAGACCGCTCCCGAAAAACAACACTTGTGGATTATGGTTTCCGTCTGCCGTCGGCTCTGGATAACCGACCGCTGAATTTCGAGGAATTTGAAAGCAAAATTGATCAGATGCTCTTTGTTTCCGCAACACCGAATGTCTATGAGAAGGAGCATGAGCTTCTTCGGGTGGAACAGATTATACGGCCGACAGGTCTTCTTGATCCTGAGATATCTGTCCGTCCGGTGGAAGGACAGATTGACGATTTGATCAGTGAAGTCAATAAAGAGACCGCACAGCATCATAAGGTACTAATTACCACCCTGACCAAGCGCATGGCAGAGGATCTGACACAGTACATGGCAGAGGTTGGCATCCGGGTAAAATACCTTCACTCAGATATTGATACCCTGGAACGTGCAGAGATCATCCGGGACCTGCGTCTGGATGTGTTTGATGTGCTGGTGGGCATCAATCTGCTTCGAGAAGGTCTGGACATCCCGGAGATTACTCTGGTTGCGATTTTAGATGCAGATAAAGAGGGATTCCTTCGTTCGGAGACCTCGTTGATTCAGACCATTGGACGTGCTGCCCGAAACAGCGAAGGCCATGTCATCATGTATGCGGATACCATGACGGATTCGATGAAGAATGCCATCGCCGAGACTGAGCGACGCCGCAAGGTGCAGCAGGCCTATAATGAGGAGCACGGCATTACTCCGCAGACCATTCAGAAATCGGTGAGAGAGCTGATTGCCGTATCAAAGAAGGTGGCGGCGGAAGAACTGAATTTCGAAAAAGACCCGGAGTCTATGAGCAAAAAGGAACTGGAAAAGCTTATTGCAGACATTCAAAAGAAGATGCAGAAGGCTGCAACAGAGTTAAATTTCGAGGCTGCTGCGGAATACAGGGACAAGATGATCCAGTTGAAGAATATGCTTCGGGATTTATAATTTTTACAGGATTTATATTATATACAGAGGGCTTAGATGTGAGAAAATGGAAAGAGAAACTGATCGGAGACCGGGCATTTTATAAGATGGTTCTTATGATTGCCCTTCCGATTATGCTGCAAAACGGTATTACCAATTTTGTAGGTTTATTGGATAATGTTATGGTTGGACAGTTGGGGACAGAGCAGATGTCGGGGGTGGCAATTGTCAACCAGTTAATTATGGTGTTTGGTTTATGTATTTTTGGAATGCTTTCGGGAGCTGCAATTTTCAGCTCTCAGTTTTACGGACAGGGGAATCAGGAGGGTGTTCGCTATACCTTCCGGTTTAAGCTTATCAGCAGCGGTTTACTTACGGCTGTCTGGATGATGGTGTTTGCCATTGGCGGTTCAACCCTGATTTCGCTCTATCTGAGTGAGGATGGAACCGGGGATATTTTGATGACACATGCTGCAGGAATGAAGTATCTTCATCTGATGATGATTGGCTTGATTCCCTATGTGATTTCCCAGATCTATGCCAGTACCCTGAGGGAAATCGGGCAGACCGTTCTTCCGATGATTGCCAGTTCCGTTGCGGTGGCGGTGAATTTAATTGGAAACTATATCCTGATATTCGGACACTTCGGAGCACCGGAGCTTGGGGTAGAGGGTGCTGCAATTGCCACTGTTTTATCCCGCTTTGTGGAAATGCTGATAGTTGTTGCCTGGACACACAGGAAGGCTTCGGAATATGTGTTCATACAGGGCGTGTATAGAAGTCCGTATGTTCCGATGAAGCTGGTAGGACAGATTATTATAAAAGGTATCCCGCTGCTTATCAACGAGACCATCTGGGCCGCTGGGCAGGCAGCACTGGTACAGTGCTATTCCACGAGAGGACTGGTTTCCGTCGCTGCATTTAACATTTCCTCTACGGTATCCAATCTGTTCAATATCGTATTTATTGCATTAGGGTCGGCAATCGGCATCGTGGTAGGACAGCTTCTGGGGGCAGGAAAGACCGAAGAGGCGGTAGATACGGACCGAAAGATGATCTTTTTCTCGGTGGTATGCTGTTTCGGAATCGGAGCCATCATGTTTTGCTTGGCGCCGCTTTTCCCGGAGCTTTACAATACTTTTGCAGAGGTACAGAATCTGGCCTGTGCGCTGATTCGGGTCGGAGCATTATTCATGCCGCTGTATGCCTTTTACCATGCGGCATATTTTACCATCCGAACAGGCGGAAAAACCGTAATTACCTTTTTGTTTGACAGCTGTTACCTGATGGTCATTAATCTGCCCCTTGCGTTTGTCTTAAGCAGATTCACAACCCTTCCGATTCTTGAAATTTTTATCTTGGTTCAGAGTGCGGAGGTATTTAAAGCGGTGGTAGGCTTCATACTGATAAAGAAAAGAGTCTGGGTAAACAACCTGGTTACTAATTTATAAAGAGGATACGAAAATGGCTAAAAAAGAAAGAAAATACATTAAAATTCGCGGAGCGAGTGAGCATAATTTAAAGTGTATTGACATTGATATTCCAAGAGATGAATTCGTGGTGCTTACCGGACTTTCCGGTTCGGGAAAATCCTCTCTGGCCTTCGATACCATCTATGCAGAGGGACAGCGCAGATATATGGAATCCCTGTCATCCTATGCCCGCCAGTTTTTGGGACAGATGGAAAAGCCGAATGTGGAGTCTATTGAGGGACTTCCTCCCGCAATCTCCATTGACCAGAAATCCACCAACCGCAATCCGAGATCTACTGTTGGAACCGTAACGGAAATATATGATTATTTTCGATTGCTTTATGCAAGAGTGGGAATCCCTCATTGTCCGAAATGCGGAAGAACCATTACCAAGCAGTCCATTGATCAGATGGTAGATGCAGTCATGCAGCTTCCGGAGCGTACCAAGCTTCAGATTCTGGCACCGGTGGTACGCGGGCGAAAAGGGGAGCATCAAAAGCTTTTTGAAAAGGCAAAGAAGAGCGGATATGTTCGTGTAATTGTAGACGGAAGTCAGTACGAGCTTTCAGAAGAAATCAAATTAGATAAAAATATCAAGCACAATATTGACATTGTCGTAGACCGTCTGGTGGTAAAGGAGGGAATTGAAAAGAGACTTACCGATTCCCTTGAGAATGTATTTGAGCTTTCGGAAGGAACGGCAATCGTTGATGTCATCGATGGGGAGCAGATGACATTTTCCCAGAATTTTGCCTGCCCGGACTGTGGAATTACTCTGGATGAAATCGAGCCGAGAAGCTTTTCCTTCAATAATCCTTTTGGCGCCTGTCCGGTGTGCTATGGACTTGGCTATAAGACGAAATTCGATGCAGATCTGATGATTCCCGACAAGAACCTGTCTCTGGCGGAAGGGGCGGTTCAGGTAATGGGATGGCAGTCTTCGACAGATCCCAAAAGCTATACCTATGCGACACTTCGGGCCTTGTCGGAAGGATATGGATTTTCTCTGGACACTCCGTTTAAGGATCTTCCGAAGGAGATTCAGGAGATGTTTATCCATGGCGGAGACGGAAGAGTCCTTAAGGTTAGATACAAAGGACAGCGCGGAGAGGGCGTTTATGACCTGAACTGGGAAGGGCTGATTGCCAATGTGGAGCGCAGATACCGCGAGACATTCTCAGAGACTGCAAAGGCAGAATATGAGCAGTTCATGAGAATTACACCTTGTAGTGAATGCCATGGTCAGCGTTTGAAAAAGACATCTCTTGCGGTAACGGTGGCAGATAAAAACATTTATGAGATGACCTCCATGTCGGTAAAAGATTTGTGCACATTCTTAAGTCAGATGGAGCTTACAAAACAGCAGCACCTGATTGGAGATCAGATATTAAAGGAGATTCGTGCAAGAGTAGGATTCCTTCAGGAGGTAGGACTGGAGTATCTGACACTTACTCGTGCAACTGCCAGCCTTTCCGGCGGGGAAGCACAGAGAATTCGTCTTGCCACACAGATCGGATCAGGATTGGTGGGAGTGGCGTATATCTTAGATGAGCCAAGTATCGGACTTCACCAGAGAGATAATGATAAGCTTCTTCATGCCCTTAAGAATCTGAAGGATCTGGGAAATACCCTTGTGGTTGTGGAGCATGATGAGGATACCATGAGGGCGGCAGACTATATCGTGGATATCGGCCCCCAGGCAGGTATTCATGGCGGAAAAGTGATTGCCACCGGAACGGCAGAAGATATCATGAAATGTAAGGAGTCCATTACCGGGGCATATCTAAGCGGAAGAATCAAGATACCGGTTCCTGACGAACGAAGAAAACCAACCGGATTTATCACAGTAAAGGGAGCAAGAGAGAATAACCTAAAGAATATTGATGTGGATATTCCTCTTGGAATCATGACCTGCATTACCGGGGTATCCGGATCGGGAAAGAGCTCTCTCACCAATGAAATTCTATATAAGCATCTGGCAAGAAGCCTGAACCGTGCAAGATGTATCGCCGGAGATCATGATGATATTCTGGGAATCGAACAGTTGGATAAGGTAATCGATATTGACCAGTCACCCATCGGGCGTACACCAAGATCCAATCCTGCAACCTATACCGGAGTGTTTGACCTGATTCGTGATCTTTTTGCAGCAACACCGGATGCAAAGGCGAGGGGATATAAGAAAGGAAGATTCAGCTTCAATGTGAAAGGCGGACGATGTGAAGCCTGTGGCGGTGATGGAATTATAAAAATTGAAATGCACTTCCTGCCGGATGTGTATGTTCCCTGTGAAGTATGTGAGGGCAAGCGGTACAATCGGGAAACTCTGGAGGTAAAATATAAGGGCAAGAATATCTACGATATTCTGGATATGACCGTAGAGGATGCGGTAGAATTCTTTAAAAATGTACCATCCATTTATAATAAGATTAAAACCTTAAATGATGTGGGGCTTGGATATATCAAATTAGGACAGCCATCCACCGAACTTTCCGGAGGAGAAGCACAGCGTATCAAGCTTGCAACAGAGCTTAGCAAACGGGGAACCGGAAAAACGATATATATTCTGGATGAGCCTACAACGGGACTTCATTTTGCGGATGTGCATAAACTGATTGAAATTCTGCACAAGCTTTCCGAAGGCGGAAACACGGTAGTTGTCATTGAACATAATCTGGATGTAATCAAGACCGCCGATTATATCATTGACATGGGACCGGAAGGCGGAGAAGGAGGAGGAACTGTCATTGCGCAGGGAACTCCGGAGGAAATCTGCAAAGTGCCACAGTCCTACACCGGACAATTCTTAAAACCTTATCTGGATAAAAAATGAGAGATTTTTTTAAGAATTTTTTTCCAAGCCACGTTGCAAAATCATTTTTTATTGTATATAATGTCCGTGTATATGTAAAAATATGATTAACTGAGTTTTTGCGCCCAAAAGCAGAAACTTCATATAAAAAGAGAAATTTCTTTTTAGGTGGAAAGGGGAAAGAAATGATCGGATCAGATATCGGAATTGATTTAGGAACAGCCAGCATTCTTGTATACATTAAAGGCAAGGGTGTTGTATTAAAAGAGCCATCCGTAGTGGCATTTGACCGGGATACAAATAAGATTAAAGCAATTGGAGAAGAGGCCCGCCTCATGCTCGGTAGAACACCGGGTAATATTGTTGCGGTCCGTCCGCTTCGTCAGGGTGTAATTTCAGACTATACCGTAACGGAGAAAATGATTAAGTATTTTATTCAGAAGGCTCTTGGAAAGAAGACCTTCCGTAAGCCACGCATCAGTGTATGTATTCCAAGCGGAGCAACAGAGGTTGAGAAAAAAGCGGTTGAGGATGCTACTTATAATGCAGGAGCAAGAGATGTTGCAATTATCGAGGAACCGATTGCAGCTGCAATTGGTGCAGGAATTGATATTTCCCGTCCATGCGGTAATATGATCGTAGATATCGGTGGAGGTACCGCGGACATTGCGGTAATTTCCTTAGGAGGTGCTGTTGTCAGCACATCCATCAAGATTGCCGGAGACGATTTTGATGAAGCTCTTGTTCGATATATGAGAAAGAAACATAATCTTTTGATTGGTGAAAGAACCGCAGAAGATATTAAAATTAAAATTGGAACCTGTTTCCCGCTTGCTACAAATGAGACCATGGATGTCAGGGGACGTAATCTTGTAACAGGACTCCCTCGTACCATTACCGTAACTTCAGAGGAGACAGAGGAGGCACTTCGCGAGCCGACTCTTCAGATTGTCGAAGCAGTACATTCTGTTCTTGAGAAGACTCCGCCTGAGCTTGCAGCAGACGTTGCAGACAGAGGTATTGTTCTTACCGGTGGAGGAGCACTTCTTCGGGGACTTGAGGAACTGATCGAGGACAAGACCGGAATCAATACCATGACAGCCGAGCAGCCTATGACCTGTGTTGCCATCGGAACAGGAAAATTTGTTGAATTTTTGTCAGGAAAGCGCGACGATGACTAAACCCTGATATGGTAGTCTTAAGTACCCACACCACAATATGGTGTGGGTTTTTTCATAATTTACGATTTCTTCACGCGTTTTTCCTTGCATCTTACAGCAACATAAAATAAAATGATAATAATAAAGCTTCTCTCATTTCGGAAAAATTTTGCTGAGAATGAATTTTGCTATTCGAATCAGATCTTTTAAAAAGCGTCGGCACTTAATGAGCAATTCATTGCGAATTTAGTACCGCTACGCTTTTTACGAAACGAGAGTGTGTTCTGATTCGAATATGCAAATTCATTCGGGAACATTTTTTGAAATGGGAGTAAAATTTAAAGGGAAATAGCCGATATACAAATTGGAACTGTCTACATATTATAGGAGCAGCACAATATGGTAAAAGGTTTATATACTGCCCATACGGGCATGGTAAACGAAATGAAGCGTTTGGATGTGTTGGCAAATAACCTTGCAAACGCCGATACAAATGCATACAAGAAAGAGGGAACGACTTCCCGGACCTTTGCGGATGAACTTGCCATCAAGGTAAAGGATTCCTCCACTTATGGACTTGCACAGAGACTCGGAACGATTTCCATGGGCGTTCATATGGGACAGACCTATACCGACTGGTCAACCGGAAGCTTTAAGATAACGGACAATCCGACAGATCTTGCAATTGACGGAAACGGATTTTTTGCAATCTCTTTTACAAATAAAGCCGGAGAGACCTCCTATAAATTAACAAGAGACGGAGCCTTTACGTTAGATGCCAACGGCTATTTGCGTACCAAAGACGGAGATTATGTACTAAATGCCACCGGGGCCCTAAATGGAGATCCGGGGGAGGCAAATTATATTCAGTTAGATCCTACACAGCCATTTGAGATTACGGAACTGGGATATATCTACCAGAATGATGCGTTGGTGGGAACTGTTGGACTTGTGGATGTAGATAATTATGATTATATCTCTAAGTACGGCGAGAATCTGTATGATGTTGTAGAGGGTGGCAATCTGGTTGCCGCTGATGCAACGGTGGAGGATGGAGTTCTTGAGACCTCCAATGTGAACGTGGTATCGGAAATGGTGAATATGATTACCATTCAAAGAGCCTATGATGCAGGACAGAAAGTAATTACTTCGATTGACAGTACCTTGGATGTTGCCGCCAATCGTGTTGGAAAAGTATAAACGAGTTATGAACTAGGAGAGGAGCGGGATAGCCTATGATGCGAGCACTCTATACCGGTGCAACCGGCATGATTTCAGAACAGACGAATGTAGATACCATTGCAAATAATCTTGCAAATGTTAATACAACCGGATATAAAGCGGAGAGAACCGAATTTAAATCGCTTCTCTACCAGACCTTGCAAAGTAAGACAACTACAGCCAATGGAGAACCAAAGCCGGTGGGAGCACAGGTAGGACTTGGTACAAGAGTAGCCTCCAATACTTCTATTTATACCCAGGGTTCCCTGAACTCTACGGAAAAGTTGACGGATTTTGCATTGGATGGAGACGGATTCTTTGCTGTAAGAGGAACCGACGGAGAAACCTACTATACAAGAAACGGTAATTTTACCTGGAGTCTGGATGCCAATAACAACATTATCCTTGCAACCCAGGAGGGATATCCGGTTCTCGGAAGTGACGGAAACGTGATTCAGGTACCCCAGAATCTTTCCGCCGAAGCGATGGTATTTACCGATGAAGGACAGATTGGATATAAGAATGTCGGAGGAAATGTGACGCTGACCAATCAGTATTTTGGATTGTACCAGTTTAACAATCCGGCAGGACTGGAAAAAATGGGACAGAGTCTGCTGACGCAGACCGAGGCATCCGGTGTGGCTATGAGTGAGCTTACCAATGCAAACCTGGAGAGAAGCAAGGTTGTGCAGGGATATCTGGAAGGGTCTAATGTTTCTGTGGCAGATGAGATGGTAAATCTGATTATTGCCCAGAGAGCCTATGAGATGAACTCGAAAGTAATTACAACCTCCGATTCCATGTTGGATACGGCAAATAATTTGAAGAGATAATAAGGGGGTAATTTACAATGGATTTTTCTTCGATAAATGGATTATCCTATTCCAATGCACAGGCAAATGTGAATTCAGCCAATGCGAATTCACTTACAAATTCCCTCAATAAAATTTCTTCCGAATCCACAGAAGAAGAATTGAAAGGCGTCCTTAAGGATTTTGAGTCCTATTTTGTGGAACAGGTATTAAAGCAGATGAAAGAGACCTTCACGGATGAAGAGGAGGGCGATGCCACCATGTCACAGTACAAAAATCTGTACATGGATCAGGCAATTGAGATGGTAGCAGATGAAATTGTCGATCAGGTGGGAGAGAATTTTACCCAGCAGCTTTACGAGCAGATGAAGCGTAATTACAATATTGAATAAAAAGCAAATGCCATGCGAGAGAAATCTTGTATGGCTTTCTTTTTTCTAGTATACTTATGGCAGAGTATTTTTAAGAGAAGGATAAAGTCAGATACCTTGGAAACAATAAGTGGTTATGTAGAAAAAGTGAAATTCAGGTCTCCGGAGACCGGATATACCGTATTATATTTGACGGTGGATGAGGAAGAGGTTACCAGTGTGGGAATTTTCACAGGGGTAGAAGAAGGAGCTTTCTTAGAGATCACCGGTGAATATGTGGAACACCCAAGCTATGGGATGCAGTTCAAGATGAGTTCTTTTGAGGAGAAGGCGCCCCAGGATTCCCTTGCCATTGAGCGATATCTGGGGTCCGGTGCAATAAAGGGTGTGGGAATTGCTCTGGCGGCAAGAATTGTGCGAAAGTTTAAGGAGGATACCTTCCGCATCATCGAGGAAGAGCCGGAACGGCTGGCAGAGGTAAAGGGAATCAGTGAGCGAAAGGCAATGGAAATTGCGGATCAGGTGAATCAGAAGAAGGATCTTCGGGCCGCTATGCTTTTCTTGCAGCAATACGGAATCAATACTGCCCTGGCTGTAAAAATTTACAATACCTATGGTTCACAGATTTATTCGATTCTGACAGAAAACCCGTACCGTCTGGCAGATGATATTGATGGTGTCGGTTTTAAAACCGCAGATGAGATCGCAACGAGGGTAGGAATTCGTACAGATTCGGATTTCCGCATTCGAAGTGGTATTTTGTATACACTTTTGCAGGCCTCAGGGGAGGGACACACCTATCTTCCTATGGAGGAGCTTTCTAGAAGGGCCAGTGAGCTTTTGGGAGTAGAAGAAGCTTTGGTTGAGGTTCACTATATGAACTTAGCTATGGACCGGAAAATCGTGATGCAGCAGAAGGAGGATGTCACCCAGATTTATGCGTCTTCCTTCTATTACATGGAAGCAAATACGGCCTCTATGTTAAAGCAGTTGGACATCAGCTATGATGTGCCGGACATAGAAATTGAGGCAAGAATCCGACAGATCGAAAAACAGACAAATATGTGTCTGGATGAGCATCAGGTGAATGCGGTAAAAGAGGCGGTGCGAAATGGTCTTTTGGTCATTACCGGAGGACCGGGTACCGGAAAAACCACAACCATCAATACGATTATCCGATACTTCGAATTGGAGGGCATGGATATTTTTCTTGCGGCACCTACCGGACGTGCAGCAAAAAGAATGAGTGAAACCACGGGCTTTGAAGCGAGAACCATTCACAGAATGCTGGAGTTAAATGCCGGTGCGGAAGGAAATGCCGGATTTTTGCGAAATGAACAGAACCCTTTGGAGACAGATGTCATCATTGTGGATGAGATGTCCATGGTAGATATTTCTTTGATGTATGCACTTTTAAAAGCCATTGTTGCAGGAACAAGATTAATTCTGGTTGGGGATGTGAATCAGCTTCCCAGTGTAGGTCCGGGCAGCGTGTTAAAGGATATCATCGATTCCAATCAGTTCCATACCGCGAAGCTTACCAAGGTTTTCCGCCAGGCAAGCACCAGCGATATTATTGTAAATGCTCATAAAATTAACCAAGGAGAAGAGGTTAAGCTGGATAACAAGAGTATGGATTTCTTCTTCTTAAAGAGGTATGATGCGGATAAGATTATCAATGTGACGCTCCAGCTTGTTAAGCAGAAGCTTCCCAAATTTGTGGATGCATCCGAATATGATATTCAGGTTCTTACACCCATGCGTAAAGGTCTGCTTGGAGTGGAGAGACTGAATCAGATCTTACAGATGTATTTAAATCCACCGGATCAGAAGAAGAGAGAGAAGGAGTATGGCGGAATCATCTTCCGTGAGGGAGATAAGGTCATGCAGATTAAGAACAATTACCAGATCGAGTGGGAAATCCGGACAAAATTCGGTTTGTGTGTGGACAAGGGAACCGGAATATTTAATGGGGATACCGGAATTATCGAACAGATCAATGAGTTCGCGGAGACGATGACGATATCCTTTGATGAAGGAAAAATGGTAGAGTATTCTTTTAAGAATCTGGAAGAGCTGGAGCTTGCATATGCCATAACGATACATAAGTCCCAAGGCTCCGAGTATCCGGCGGTGGTGATACCGCTTCTTAGCGGACCGAGAATGCTCATGAACCGGAATCTTTTATATACAGCAGTTACAAGAGCAAAAAAGTGTGTTACGATTGTAGGAGATGAAGAGACATTCCGGATGATGGTGGAAAACAATTATGAACAGAGAAGATACAGCGGACTTTGTGATCGGCTGATGGAAATGATGTAATGTTTTAAATTGGATACTCTCATTTCGGAAAAGTGTTCCTAAGAATGAATTTTGCTATTTGAATCAGAATTGTGGAATTTGGCAAGATTTGAGGTGCTAGAACTGTCGTATACCTAAAATTCTTGAAAAACAGCCTCAAATTGCGGATTTTTCATGCGGATTGTATTATTAGAAGGAGTGGATTTCACGGTATACCTAATATTTGCAATTTCTTAGGTACAGGCGAAAATTGACCCGGCGAAAACATACAATCGACCATAAAAAACGCTTAAAATGCCGCTTTTTTCATAGATTTTAGGTACTGGAAGAAAATCAACCGGCGAAATAATACAATTTACCAATCAGGCATGAAGCAGAATAAACTTTCGTCTGTAAAAAGCGTAGCGGTACTATATTCGCAAGGGATTTCTCATTAAGTGCCGGCGCTTTTTGAACGTTCTGATTCAAATTTGAAAATTCATTTAAGAACAGTTTTCCGCAATGGGACATGGAATAAAAGAGGATAGAAGAAATGGAAGAATTGAATGTTGTATTAAGAGAAAAAATGGATTTGTTTTTTCAGACGTTAAGAAGAAGTCAGGCAGACGGACAGATTACAGAGGATGAAAGAGAAGAACTGCAAAAGAAGGAAGCACAGATGCTGCAGGAGATATTGCGGGGAGTCTATCTGGTGCCTGCAAGAATGCAGCAGAATATGCCGCCGGAGTTTGGAATTCTTACTTCCGGCAATCCGATTGTGGAATGGTTTCCTGCATTTACCAATATGGTGGAGCTGCAGAAGCTTTTTGACCCGAATCAGTGGACGATACTAAGCCTGAATTATGATCAGGTGATTCGGGAAGCGGGAGCAAGGGGCGTTGTTGTTGATCCGGCAGGATACAATTTTAGAATTACACAGCAGAATAAGGGGATGATCGAGTCTTTCAGGGAGAATCTTTCCACACAGAAGGAGACTCCAAAATCCCAGGATGTTCCGGTAGAACAGAGCGCGCCGGTAGAGCAGAATACACCGGTAGAACAGAGTGCACCGGTAGAGCAGAATGCACCGGTAGAACAGAGTGCACCGGTAACGCAGCAGGTACCGGTATTTTTCGCTCCGATAGATCCTAGCGCACATTTTGCCCCGGCGAATTGTCCGCCGCAGATTATTCAGGCACTTAGCAATACCATGGGAAGAATGCCGCAGGTGCGCCGGGCCTATATGGTTTCCATGAATAGTCAGGGACAGTCCTGCTTTCTTGCGGTGGTAGATACCCTTGGAGACCAGAATGCGATTTTAGAGCAGATTTATCAGAGTGTTGCACCATATTTGAATGGGCTTCCGCTTAAAATGCATGGCTCTGATATCTGGGGGCTTTCTGCTGTAAAAGGAGTAAAACCATTTTACAAAAAAAGTATTTTTTAGTGTATAACTTAAGAAAAGAAAGCAATTGGAAGGAAATCTCGATAGAACATCGATGGGATAGAGAAGATGGATATAAGATTATTAAGCGAGCAGGAGCTGCCTTTTGCAGTAGACCTGTCGAGATATACATTTGAATATTGCCTGCAAAGAAGCATCATGCAGCAGGATTTGATTACCGGATTCTACCGGTATGTGTCGGTGGAGAATCTTTATGAGCTGATGCAGACCAGACGAATCTGCATATGGGGTGCATGGATGAATGGCCAGCTTGTGGGAGCTTCTGCGATGCAGGCGGAGGGCCATATCACAATGCTTTATATCTCACCATTTTGCCAGAGAAGAGGGATCGGAAAGGCATTGTTAAAAGAGATGAGAAAGTTTGGGGCAGATGTACTTTCCTGCCAGATCGTTACGGTAAATGCCATGCCCGCCTGGACCGCAAATTATTTCAGAAGACAGGGATTTCTGATGATACAGATGCAGCCGATAGGAGCACCATATGTTTCTCTTTCCGCACCTGTGATTAAGGAAGTGTCCTATCCCATCAAGCCCATGAAGCCGGGAATTGTTGCCGCAGTTATCGGTGGATTTGTGTTCTTAATTTTATTAATTGCATTTGGGTTCATGCTGATCTGTTACTAAAAAAATGAGTTGAAAAAAAAGATGTGTTGTGATAGACTTTTATCAATTTAGGGTAAATTTTTGACAGGGGGATTTTGGAGCCAAAAAGCATATGAAAAAAAGAGTTTATCTCTTTTTTTTTGCATATATGTAGAAAGACAAGGATATGAAGGGAGAAAAGATGAAAGCGTTTTTAATACTTGAAGATGGCAATGTATTTACAGGAACGAGCATCGGTTCAACAAGAGAAGTGGTAAGTGAGATTGTATTTAATACCTCAATGACCGGATATCTCGAAGTTCTTACCGACCCATCCTATGCAGGACAGGCAGTTGTAATGACTTATCCTTTGATAGGAAATTATGGAATTACTCCGGATATGGAATCAAAGAAGCCATGGCCGGATGGATATATTGTAAGAGAGCTGTCCCGCATGCCAAGCAATTTCCGATGTGAGGGAACCATTCAGGACTTTTTAAAAGAGCATGATATTCCCGGTATTGCCGGTATTGACACGAGAGCGCTTACGAAAATCCTTCGTGAGAAGGGAACCATGAATGGTATGATTACCACAAATGAAAATTATGATTTCGATGAGATTCTCCCAAAGCTTAAGGCATACCGAACAGGAAATGTAGTTGACAAAGTGACCTGCAAAGAAAAGCGCGTTTTAAAAGGAAATGGAAAAAGAGTAGCGCTTCTTGACTTTGGTGCTAAGAACAATATTGCAAAGTCTCTAAATGACAGAGGATGCGAGGTTACCATCTTCCCTGCGAGAACCTCCGCAGAGGAAATCCTTGCGACAAATCCGGACGGAATTATGCTGTCCAATGGACCGGGAGATCCCAAGGACTGCGGAAGCATCATAGATGAAGTAAAGAAATTATATGACAGTAATGTACCGATTTTTGCAATCTGCCTCGGACATCAGCTTATGGCACTTGCTACCGGTGCGGATACGCATAAAATGAAGTACGGACACAGAGGAGGAAATCATCCGGTTAAGGATCTTTCCACAGGACGTGTATATATCTCATCCCAGAATCATGGGTATGTAGTGGATACAGATAAGCTTGATCCAAAGATTGCAAGGCCCGCATTTGTCAATGTAAATGACGGAACGAACGAAGGTCTCGAATACATCGGTAAGAATATTTTTACCGTTCAGTTCCATCCGGAGGCTTGCCCCGGACCACAGGATTCCGGATATTTATTTGATCGCTTTATTCAGATGATGGGAGGTGAACAGTAATGCCAAGAAATCAGGATATTAAAAAAGTATTAGTAATCGGTTCCGGTCCAATTGTCATCGGACAAGCCGCTGAGTTTGACTACGCAGGAACACAGGCATGCCGTTCATTAAAAGAGGAAGGCGTTGAGGTCTGCCTTGTAAACTCAAACCCTGCAACCATCATGACGGATAAGCAGATTGCAGATCAGGTATATATTGAGCCTCTTACTCTTGAAGTCCTTGAGACCATTATCGAAAAAGAAAAGCCGGATTCCATCCTTCCTACCCTCGGAGGACAGGCAGGACTGAATCTTGGTATGGAATTGGCAGAACATGGTATTTTAGAGAAATATGGGGTGAAGCTCATCGGTACCACCGCAGAAACTATTTTTAAAGCGGAGGATCGTCAGGCATTTAAGGATACCATGGAAAAAATCGGGGAGCCGGTTGCCGCTTCTTTGGTTGTAAATACCGTGGAGGATGGTATTAAGTTTACCAATACCATCGGATATCCAGTAGTACTGCGTCCGGCCTTTACCCTCGGCGGAAGCGGTGGAGGAATCGCTCACAATGAGCAGGAGCTCATCGACATCTTAACCAACGGACTTCGTCTGTCCCGCGTGGGAGAAGTTTTGGTGGAGCGCTGTATCGCAGGCTGGAAGGAAATCGAGTATGAGGTAATGCGTGATGCCAACGGAAACTGCATTACCGTATGTAATATGGAAAACATTGACCCGGTTGGTGTGCACACCGGTGACTCCATCGTCGTAGCACCTTCCCAGACCCTTGGGGATAAAGAGTACCAGATGCTTCGAAGCTCTGCCTTGAATATTATCAACGAGCTTCAGATTACCGGTGGATGTAACGTGCAGTATGCCTTAAAACCGGACTCCTTCGAGTACTGTGTTATTGAGGTAAATCCGCGAGTATCCCGCTCATCAGCCCTTGCTTCAAAGGCAACCGGATATCCAATTGCAAAGGTTACTGCAAAGATTGCGCTGGGATATACCCTGGATGAAATTAAGAATGCCATTACCCAGAAGACCTATGCAAGCTTCGAGCCAATGTTAGACTACTGTGTAGTTAAGATCCCGAGACTGCCTTTTGATAAATTTATTACCGCAAAGAGAACCCTTACCACACAGATGAAGGCGACTGGAGAGGTTATGAGTATCTGTGACAATTTTGAGGGCGCTCTTATGAAGGCAATCCGCTCTTTGGAGCAGCACGTAGACTGTCTTCAGTCCTATGACTTTACCCAGCTTACCAATGAGGAGCTGGATAAGCAGTTGTCTATCGTAGACGACCGCCGTATCTGGGTGATTGCGGAGGCAATCCGGAGAGGAATTTCCTACGAGCACATTCATGAAATTACCATGATTGATCCATGGTTCATTGATAAGATTGCGATTCTTGTTGAGATGGAGAAAACTCTCATCGCATGTAATCCGGCAGTTGCAAAGGCAATGGGAACCCACGAGAGAGAGCTTTCCGTTGAACTGTTAAAGGAAGCAAAACGTATCGAATTCCCGGATAATGTCATTGCCCGTCTTACCGGAAGGAGCGAAGAGGAAATTAAGCAGATGCGTTATGCAAACGGTATCGTAGCTGCCTACAAAATGGTAGATACCTGTGCTGCTGAGTTTGCGGCAGAAACTCCTTATTATTACTCTGTATTCGGAAGTGAGAATGAAGCCGCAGAGACACACCCGAACAAAAAGGTACTGGTGCTTGGCTCCGGACCTATCCGTATCGGACAGGGTATTGAGTTTGATTTCTGTTCCGTACATTGTACCTGGGCCTTTGCAAAGGAAGGCTGGGAGACGGTTATTGTAAATAACAATCCGGAGACGGTTTCCACAGACTTTGATATCGCAGATAAGCTGTACTTTGAACCCCTTACTGCGGAGGATGTGGAGAGTATCGTAAATATTGAAAAGCCGGATGGAGCCGTTGTACAGTTTGGTGGACAGACGGCAATCAAGCTGACCGAAGCTCTTATGAAGATGGGAGTAAAGATTCTCGGAACAAAGGCCGAGGATGTAGATGCTGCTGAGGATAGAGAATTGTTCGACCGGATTTTGCAGGAGACCGGTATCCCAAGAGCTGCCGGAGGAACCGTATATACGGCAGAAGAAGCAATGGAGGTTGCAAATCGTATCGGCTATCCGGTGCTTGTCCGCCCTTCCTATGTACTTGGCGGACAGGGAATGAAGATTGCCTGGAACGATGAAGAAATCTGTGAATTTATCGGAATTATCAATACCATTGCCCAGGATCATCCAATTCTTGTAGATAAGTACCTCATGGGTAAGGAAATTGAAGTGGATGCAATCTGTGATGGAACAGATATCTTAATTCCGGGTATCATGGAGCATATTGAGCGTACCGGTGTACATTCCGGAGACAGTATTTCCGTATATCCGGCTCACACGATCAGTGAGAAGGCAAAGGAAACTCTGGTGGAATATACCAAGCGCCTTGCAAAAGCCCTCCATGTGGTAGGTATGATCAACATCCAGTTCATCGATATGGATGATGAAATCTATGTCATCGAGGTTAATCCACGTTCCTCAAGAACCGTACCATATATCAGCAAGGTAACCGGTATTCCGATTGTTGACCTTGCAGCAAAGATCATCATGGGGCAGACCATCCGGGGTATGGGATACGAGCCGGGACTTGCTCCGACGGCAGATTATATCGCAATCAAGATGCCGGTATTCTCCTTTGAGAAGCTTCGCGGTGCCGAGATCTCACTTGGACCGGAAATGAAATCAACCGGTGAATGTCTGGGTATTGCAAAGACCTTTAACGAGGCACTTTATAAAGCGTTCCTCGGAGCCGGAATACAACTGCCAAAGTATAAGCAGATGATTATGACCGTAAAGGATGCAGATAAGCCGGAAGCTGTTGAGGTGGCAAAGCGTTTTGAGGCTTTAGGTTATAAGATTTATGCCACAAGAAGTACTGCAAAATACTTGCAGGAGCATGGGGTGAACGCTCTTCGTGTCAATAAGATTACACAGGAATCTCCAAATGTTATGGACCTTATCTTAGGACACAAGATCGACCTTGTCATCGATACTCCGACTCAGGGCAACGGAGATAAGACTAGAGATGGATTTTTGATTCGTCGAAATGCAATCGAAACGGGCGTGTACTGTATTACCGCAATGGATACCGCCAATGCCCTTGCACAGTCCCTTGAGACTGCAGACGGAAAACTCACTCCGGTGGATATCGCAACAGTAAAGAATTTATAAGAATTGATATCATAGAAAAATGATATAGTAAAAAAGATATTATAGTAAAAGTATAGTAGTAAAAAAGAAAGACTGGTCGGGACTCAGGCTGGTCTTTCTTCTTTTATTTTGGAGGGGAGAAAAGACTTTTTATAATTGGAGGATGACAGAAGAACTACAATAGTGTTTAATAAAAGTAGTTTCTTTTTTAACTAAGGAGGTTATAGAGAGATGACAAATAATGTAGAGATCATTGGTGGAGCAGATGGCTTTAGCTGCAATTCCGACATGTTTATTTTTGTTAAGCGGTATAACAATGCAACACTATCTACTGATTATATTTGGCGTTATTTTTGGAATTGGACATATCTATGTTACAATTAGAAACAGAGTAAATTAGATGTTTGAAAAAATTAAATGGATTTGTTTGATGTTGATTATGACGATTGAAATCAATGAAAAAAGTAGAGAGGGATGCTTGATGAAAACACCTACAATTGAAACAGAAAGATTAATCTTACGAGAAGTACATAAAGAGGATGCTGATGACATATTCACATGCTGGATGCAGGATGAAGAAGTATCGAGGTATATGTGTTGGAAAGCCTGCGATGATATTAACAAAACAAAAGAATTTATTCAGCAAGAATTAAAGCAAATTGAAAATGATAAATGGAATAGATGGATTATTGTATTAAAAGAATCCGGAAATATTATTGGAACATGCTTAGTGTTCTATAATGAAGAGGACTGTGATAGCCACTGGGATATATCATATAATTTGGGTAGGAAATACTGGGGGAAAGGATATATAACAGAGGCGATGAAAGCAGTAATGGTGTTTGCAGAAAAAGAACTTGGAATGAAGGAATGTGTTACATCATATGCGAAAGTAAATAATGCTTCAGCAAATGTATTGCATAAACTTGGTTTTAAAGATGAGGAAGAGATACCATATGAATGTAGTGGTGGAGATATAATAACTGAGGGTATTCTTTGTCGTTACATTTCCGAATGAAACTTTGTGCTGTAGAGGTAGAATTGACCAAAGGTCAATTCTATGGGAGCAGAAATAAGGAAAATTAGAATTGACCGAGCTCTTTGAGCGAGGGATGCTGCTTGATTGTCCAAAGGGCAAGAAGATGACCTAAATTAGGATTTCATGAAAAAGAGTCAATGAAATTAGTTGACGTGGTTGAACTAAATAGGAGTTTTCTGAAAAAGAGTCAATAAAATTGGCTAGTAGTGGTGACCTAAATAGGACTTTTTGGAAAAAGAGTCAATAAAATTGGCTGGTAGCGGTGACCTAAATAGGATTTTTATGAAAAGGAGTCAATGAAATTGGCTGGTGGGAGTGTCCTAAATAGGACTTTCGCGAAAAAGGGTCAATGAAATTGGCTAGTAGTGGTGACCTAAATAGGACTTTTATGAAAAGGAGTCAATAGAATTGTTTAGGTTAGATGACTTTAGTTGGAGTTTGCAGAGTTAGAATAAAAATTCCAAGTTACGGAACTGTATAAATAAGAAGTTGTGGAGGTAGCTATGGTACTAGGAACAACATATATTTTTGTGAGTGATATAAAGAAGTCTTTGGCGTTTTATAGTATTTTGTTGCAAGAAAATCCGTTATATCAAAACGGTGACAGATGGGTACAGTTTTGATATAAAATCGCTTTGTATAATAAAGCTTATGATGCAAAAATAATCGGTAAAGAGCCGAGTGAAAGATTTAATCAAGCTTATATTGATGATTTTAATAAAAATATAGGTACACCTAAAAACAATTTGGTTGTTTTCAATTTTGAGGTTGATGATTTGAAGCAAGAATATGAGCGGTTGAAAAAAGCAGATATAGGAGAAATTTCTGAATTTATGTATGTCAATGTGCATATGCCATATTGGTACTTTAATATTATTGACCCAGATGGAAATACAATTGAGATAACAGGTAAGTATGAGTAATACAAATCGGAATTGGAGTTATATATGGATGATAGATTGATTCGCATTAGAGAAAGTGAGAAAAAATCTCATATTGAGACATATACGAATGAAAGATTATACTATACAAATAGTTGGCTACAAAAACCTATAAAGATGGTACAGGATATTATGCCTTTATTTGAAAAATATAGTGAACTTCGAGTGTTGGACTTGGGGTGTGGAGTTGGACGTAATTGTATTTGTGTTGCGGAAAAATATAAAAAAATAAACTGTGTTGTTGATTGTGTTGATTTGTTGGAAATTGCAATTGAGAAACTTCAGCAGAATGCAAAAGAATATAATGTGAGTTCAAAAATAAATGGAATTAATAAATCTATTGAAGAATATGACATTGGTATCAATAGCTATGATTTTATTATGGCAATATCAGCATTAGAGCATATTGATACCGAAGAATCTTTTCTAAAGAAATTAATTGAGATAAAAAACGGATTGCGTGCGAATGGAATTGTATGTTTGGTGATTAATTCTAATGTGAAAGAAATTAATTTAAACACAAAAGACCCAATAGATGCACAATTTGAAGTAAATCTTCCAACAGAGAAAATCAAGGAATATTTGGAGGAGGTTTTTAGTGGTTGGAACATATTAAAAACTTCTATAAGTGAACAAGAATATGATATTCCGCGAGATAAAATTGTTAGTCATTTGCAAACGAATGTAGTGACTTATGTGGCAAGAAAATGTAATTAAACAAATCCCAATTTGCAGGAGTGTACATGGATTATTATAAACAAATTTTTAAACGGAAGTCATTCCATCTGTTTAAGGAAACAGAGCCAATGACAAATGATGATATAAATAAACTTAATACTTTCATTGGCTCTGTACGATCCCTCAATTCTCAAATTAAAACGGAAATTCGTATAGTACCCGAATCGGAAACTACCTGCAAGCGGGGTGGAGAGTATTGTATCTTATTTTACAGTGAACAAAAGGATGAATATTTGAGAAACATTGGATATATCGGGGAACAGATTGATTTATATTTGGCTTCTGAGAATATTGGTGCATTGTGGTTTGGTATAGGAAAGCCACAGGATATGCAGATAAACGGTCTGGATTTCGTGATTATGATTTCCATTGCAAAAGTGCCTGAGGAAAAATTTCGCAAAGATATGTTTAAAGCAAAAAGAAAGCCGCTAGATGAAATATGGATTGGTGACACCCTAAATATTGCTGAGATTGTTCGTTTTGCGCCAAGTGCTTGTAATACACAACCATGGATTACAGAAAATACAGGTAAGGAATTGCTGATATATAGGTTTAAGAAACCCGGAAAAAGAGGCATTATGCCTGCCGATAAGGTTAAATATTACAATAAGATAGACATGGGGATTTATCTTTTTATGCTAGAAACTTGCCTTGAATATGAAAACTACTCTTATGATAGGTTATTGTATGCGGATACAACAGATGATAGTATCGAAAAAACTTTAATAGCGAAATATGAGTATTCGTACAGATAAGCAACTTCCAATTTTCTGTTTATGTATATAACCCAAGAAAAGCTGGCAGAGTGATAGGCCGGCAGTTCAGAATATTAGTCTTATGGAAGAGGCGATGGATTTGGGGAACCAATTTGAATTACCAGAGTTTGGAAAAAGTTCGACAGTGTCGAACGAATTTGTAACGCAGCCTGAGTTACTTGTAAATCATCTATCTTTTTCTCATATAAGAGAAATAATGGTAATAGATGATGCTTTTGAAAGATTTTTCTATGAAACAGAATGCATTAAGTGTAACTGGAGTGTCAGAGAATTACGCAGACAGATAAAGATAAATCTGTATGTCAGAGCTGGAATTAGTAAGAAACCGGAGCTATTGATACAACCATCGACTGATAATAAAGTAAATGGAATACTTACAATCAAAGATCCATTTACATTCGAGTTTCTTGGATTGGATGCAAAAGACGCAGTATCTGAGTCAGATTTGGAGCAAGCCCTTATGGATCATTTGCAAGAATTTATGTTAGAGCTTGGAGAAGGATTTTGTTTTGAGGCAAGGCAAAAACGTATTATTATTGATGATAAATACTACTTTATAGACTTAGTATTCTATAATAGATTACTACATTGCAATGTCATAATAGAGCTTAAGAATGATGAATTTAGGCATGAGGATTTGGGACAGTTAAACGCATACGTAGGATACTATAAGATAAATGAGATGTCGGAAGGAGATAATCCGCCAGTCGGTATTTTATTATGTACAGATAAAGGTTCAGAGATGGTAGAGTATGCATTATCCGGAATGGATAACCAGTTGTTTGTTTCCACATATATTTTACATTTGCCAGATAAGAAGAAATTACAAGAGTTTATGTTAAAAGAAATGGAGGAAATGGGAATTTAGAAATTCCTTTTTCATGAATTAAGGGATGTTGTTCGAAGCGGTGAAATGTATTAGCAGGTTTAGGAGAGGTGGATGAAAGATGAAATGTCCTGTATGTGGAAATGAGACATTCTCTGATATGGATTATGAATATAACATTTGTGAAGAATGTTTTTGGGAATACGATGTGTTTCAAGTCGATAATCCTGACTATTCTGGTGGAGCAAATCGTCATTCATTAAATGAATATAGGAAAATATATCAAAGATTAAAAGTCGGTAATCCTCATTTTAGTTGTAAAAATGATACGGATAAGGAATTAATTATTGCTTTGGATCGAGAATGGGACAGCCCATAAAAATTGATATTTTGTGTTCTAAAGAACTCGACAATTTCCGATTTATCTATTAAACCCTCTGAAAACACCGTATTTTCAAGGCGTTTCGCCTGTTTTGCGTTCCAGCCTTATGTATCTGCCCTTGTTTTTGCCCTTACGAGCTGAAACAAGGGCAATTTTTTTATTCCCCGCCGACTACCTTATCCAGCAGTCTTGCGGAAGTACGCTTTGCTTCCCTTGTAGCGTGAGCGTAAATGTTCATCGTGGTACTTACATCGGCGTGTCCGAGTAGCTCCTGCACATCTTTGGGTGCTGCCCCGTTAGAGAGCAGATTGCTTGTGAATGTGTGTCGGAGCATATGGAAATGGAAATCCTCTAAGCCCTCAACCTTTTTGCTTGCCGTTCTGCACATAATCCCTACCGTACTCGGCGATTCATACGCCCCGTCAGGTCTGAGGCAGACAAAGGATATTTCCTTGTAGCCTTCGGGCGTTTCTTCTGCCCTCGGCAGGCTGTAAACCTCGTAGTAAGTACGGTCTTTCTCTTTGACCTCGACATAGTAGTTGAGGTTGTAAAGTTCCCCGTACTGAAAGCGGTTTTTGTACTGTTCGGTTTTCGCCGCTTTGAGGATTGCCGCCAGCGTGTCGCAGAAATCCACGGTACGGACTTTTTTTCGCTTTGTCGCCCCTATCTCGGTTTTGTGCCTTGCCCCGTTGTAGCGCATACTGCGGCGCACCGTAAGATACTGCTTGTCAAGGTTGATGTCCTGCCAAGTCAAGCCGCAGACCTCGCCAATGCGAAGCCCCGTGTAGTAAGCAATCTGAATGGGCAGCAAAGCGGGATTGTCTTTCTTTTTCAGAAATTCCTCCAGCTTCAAATACTGCTCATGGCTGAGTGTGGGCGTGGAAGCCGTTTCCCCGTCCTCGTCTGAGAACAGGTCATAATCCTCTTTCTTGCCCCGCCATACCACATACTGCATGGGATTAAAGGAAATCAGCCGCTTCGGGAATACCGCAAAGCGGAACGCCCCTTGCAGGACTGCCGAAAATAACCGCAGATACCCTTTGCTGAGTGCTTTTGCGGTTGTGCCGTCGGGATTTGTCCCGCCAAAGCTAAGATAATCCATATACGCCTGCAAATGGTCGGCGGTAACGGTTTTCAGCTTTCGGTTGCCGATAGGGTGCTGCTTGATACGGTTGACCGTCCCTTGATACGCCATGACCGTTCCGTTGCTGAGACTGCCGGGCTTTAATTCTTCCTCCACCCACATATCCAGTAAGCTGCCCACCGTGGCGTTTTCGGATTTTGCTACGAATTTCTTTTCCTCGTAGTCCTCCATCGCCTTACGGAGCATGGCTTCCGTTTCGGCTTTGCTCTCCGTTCCCGCAAACTCCCTTTGAATTTTTCGACCGCTTTCATCTTCGATATAAAAGCGTCCATACCACTTTTTGCCTTTCTTTCTTACAGAACCTTTTGCCATAGATAAAAATTCTCCTTTCTATCCGTGGCAATCGGGACTTATGACTATGGTGTGCGTAAAGTAATAGCGTCACTTGTGCCGATTGGTTTTAATCGGCATTTTTAATTGTCAAGGTGCCACGGAATTTTCTTTTTCGGTAAGCCTTGCTTCGGCTTCCGCTACTATCCCGAAAAGGTCGCCCATAGAAACCTTTGTGCGTCCCTCATCGTAGATATGTAAAATTCCGTCTAAAAAACGCTTCATATCTTCGACAGGCAGTTCCATCTCTTTGCGGTAAACACGCTCGGTAATTGCGCCCGATTCAATGGCATACCGTTTGAGCGACTGTTTCAGCCCCTCGTCCTCTGCCACACGGTCAACCTCCGCCATAGCGTCAGCAAAATGGTGGCAAAGCACAGAATACAGGTCAATCATCTTGCCGAGGAAAGTCGTCAAAAGCTGCTGGTGCGGCTCGCCCTTTACGGCAGAGGAAACTGTATCCAGATACTTTTTGATATGCTCCTCCATCTCTTTGGAGCAGAGCGTTCTGCTGTCATATTCCTTTTCTTCGGAAAGTCCTGTCAGCCATTCGGGAGTGGTGAGCAACGCTTCCGCCAACCCGTTGATAATCATGGTGCGCTTTGGGTCAACGCCGTCCGCTTCGTATCTCTGAATAGTGGATTTGTTCACACCGATACGCCTGCCGAGTTCGGGCATTGTGAGATTCAACTCTGTTCGGCGTTCCTTTACCCGTTCACCGACTTGTTTTGCGGTGAAAGTGATTTCTTCTTTCAAGATTTTCACCTCCTGTCGCATATAAGTATAGCACGCTAAAACTTATTTTGCAACTATTTTCTTGATAAAATCTAAAAAATATTTTTAATTGGTTGCAAAACAGGTTGACATGGCATAGCAAAATAAGTATAATAAGGAATGTAAAGTTGCAAAATGAGTTCTTTTGAAAGGAGAGGATTGAATGAACAACATTAAAATGGGCTTAACCATTGAGGAAGCCGCCGAATGTACGGGTATCGGCAGAAATACCATGCGGAAGTTGGTGGATTGGGGCAAGCTGCCTGTCTTAAAGGTCGGACGCAAGGCGATTATCCGCAGGGATACGCTGGAGCGTTTTATGACTGCCAATCAGGGCAGGAATCTGCTTAGTCAGAACGATGTACGCAAGGTGGAGTAACCGTTCTTTAAGCCCTCGGCGTTTGAGAGCGAAATACACCCCTCGCACAAATCTTCGATTTGTACTCTGGGTATTTCGCCCCTGCGGGGAGTTGGCTGTCCCGCCTGCTAACGCCGCCGAAACAGCGGCAACCGTCAGGACGGTTGCAAAATGAGAATGATATATTTCTAAGAAAGGTTAGAGTATGGCAAGACACAGCTTCATACAGATGTCGAAGCTGCCGAATGTTAAAGGACGGATTTCCTATATTACAAGCCATGCAAGACAGGAAAACCTTTATGCCACCTACCGCACCGCCGATAATGAATTTTGGAACAATCTCGCAAGGGAGAGCCAGCAGGAATTTAAGCGAAGCGGCGCAGAGGGAAAGTGTATTGAAGCAAGGGAACTGATTATTGCCCTGCCTGAAGTCTATACGCAGTATGAGCCGCAGCAGGTACTTGAAGATTTCACCGAGGAATTTCACAAGCAGTACGGCGTGGAATGTATATCGGCGTTGCACCATAACAAGCGCAAGACCAACTACCACATCCATCTAATTTTCAGTGAAAGAACGCTGCTTGCCGAACCCGAAATCAAGATTGCCACACGAAACGTTTTCTTTGATGAAACAGGCAAACGGGTACGCACTAAAAAGGAAATCACAAACGAGGACGGTAAAATCCGAGAGGGCTGTACCGTTATCAAAAAAGGCGAAATTTACGAAAGCCACTTGTTTACCGTAAAGGATGACCGTTTCAAGAGCGAGCCTTTTCTTCGGGAGGTAAAAGAAGTTTATACAGACCTTATTAACCGCCACATTTCCGACCCCGAACAGCAATTAAAGGTCTTTGATAAAAACAGCGTGTATCTTCCAACAAAGAAAATCGGCAAGCACAATCCGAGAGAGGAAGAAATCAAAGCCGACAATGCGGCAAGGCAGGAATGGAACAGGACGGCGGATATGGCTCTCATATCGGGGATTGACGAAACAAAGATACTGGAAATCAAGCAAGCCGAAATACACGATAAGATTAGTAATTCCATTCGCAAAAGCGGCTGGCTGCCCAATCTGTTCCGCAGTATCGTGAGCAAAGCAAAGGAATTTCTGCAAAACCTTGTCCGTGAACACGGTATGCCGCCCAAGCCCACGCTCAGTATTGATATGGCAGAGTTCCGAACAATGCGGGATTTAATGATACGGGTGCAGGACGAGGCGAGGGCAATCCGCAGCTTGCAGGAGAAAGTTCCTAAATTAAAAGAGCAGCTTTCCGAAGCAAAGGGCGTTTTCAAAGGCAAGGAGCGAAAAGCTCTTACTGAACAGATAAAGCAGACGGAGCAGGAAATATCCGAAAGGCTGGATAAACTGCCCGATACGTTCAAAGAGGACGGTTATCCCGATGTGCAGGCGTTTATGGCGACCTACCGAGAAGCCGAAGCCGTTGTGGAACAATACAACCGCAGTCTTGCCGAGTGGGAACGACAGGCCAAGGAAAAGCGCAGACCGCTAAAACCGCCCGAAAGGGAGAGCATTAGAAACAGGCTCAGGCAGTTGCAGGAGCAGGGCAGACAGCAGAAGCCACGCAAGAAACCCTTTGACAGAGACAGCCGATAGGCAAAGAAAAACCGCCGCTATGGTGTTACCCATAATCGGCGGCGTACATAGTTTGATTAGTGTTCCTGCTTTTGAATGACGGTTATCTGCAAATCCTTTGCGTTGATGAGCGTTTTCTGTTTGCACTTTGGGCAGTACAGAGGATAGTTTTTCAAAACGGTATCTTCTTTGATTCTATCACGGGTTTTGTTGCCACATATAGGGCAAAGTATCCATTCTGTGTGAGCTTGCATTTTTCTTCTCCTAAAAATAAATTACTCAAATTTTCTATCATATAAAAGTGCCGCAATCAATACGACAAGACAAGAACCACAGTTATGTACCAATGCTCCCGTAGTCGGTGTAAGCAGACCTAAAAGCGAAAGTGTAATCGCAACAAAGTTAATAAAAAGCGATAATGAAATACTAAACTTAATTGTCTTTACACAAGCATTTGACAATCGTTTCAAATATGGTATCTTGGCTATATCATCACTCATTAGGGCAATGTCTGCCGCTTCTACGGCTATATCACTTCCCATCGCTCCCATAGCAACACTCACATCAGCAGTTTTGAGTGCTGGTGCGTCATTCACTCCGTCACCAATCATACAAACCGTTTTGCCCGCTTCCTGCAATGCTGCAATTTCAGACACTTTTTGCTCAGGCAAAAGTCCTGCGTGAACATCTGTAATACCGACTTGTTTTGCAAAATATTCAGCGGTTTGCTTGTGGTCGCCTGTAAGCAATACGGCGTGCGTTCCGATTTTACGCAATCTTTCAATCATATTTGCTGATGTATCACGCAGCGTATCAGAGAGTGTTATCGCACCGAGGAGTTTTTTTGTATCAGCTACAAGAATAGCCGCTTTTCCCTCACTTCTGAATTGTTCAAGTATCTGCTCTGCCATACTGTTTATTTCTATTCTCTGTTCTTTTAGAAATGCTGCATTGCCGCATAACAGTTTTTCTCCACGAATTACCGCTGAAATTCCTTTGCCAGGAATCATATTGAAATCTTCAACCTCAAACAATTCAACCTTTTCCTCTTTGGCATAGGCGGTAATAGCTTTTGCAAGAGGGTGTTCCGAGTAACTCTCGGCAGAAGCAGTAAGACGCAAAAGCAGGGATTTATCTATATCATTCTCAAATGGATAAATGTCTTTTACCACGAGATTTCCGTTTGTGAGTGTACCTGTCTTATCAAATGCAACAGTATCCACCTTCCCCATTCGCTCTAAGGCTTCCCCCGACTTGATAATTACTCCGTGTTTTGTTGCTTGCCCGATTGCTGCCATAATCGCCGTAGGCGTAGCAAGCACTAACGCACAGGGGCAAAATACGACGAGAACAGTAACCGCTCGGACAATATCATTGGTTACAATGAATGCAACGATTGCAATTAGCAACGCAACAGGTACAAGCCAGCTTGCCGCTTTATCTGCAATTCGAGCCATCGGTGCCTTCTTGTTTTCTGCCTCTTCTACCATACGAATGAGCTTCTGCAAAGAACTGTCTTCACCCAGTTTTGAAGCACGAATATCTATTGTACCAAAACGGTTGATTGTACCGCAGAAAACACTATCCCCAACGGTTTTATCAACAGGTAAAGATTCCCCTGTCATAATAGACTGGTCAACTGAGGTCGTACCCTCTATAATATCTCCGTCAACAGGAATGGTTTCGCCGGGAAGAACACGCAGAATGTCATTCATCTTAATATTTTCTGCGGCAATCATTTCTTCTTTGCTATTTGAAATCCTGCGTCCTTGCTGCGGAGTAAGGCTGATTAGTTTTTTCAAGCCTTTTTTGGCTCTTTCGGTCGTTTTTTCTTCTAAAATCGCTCCGATTGCCATAATAAAAGCAACTTCGCCTGCGGCAAACAAATCTCCGATAGCTATTGCCGCAATCATAGCAATGGTAATCAACAAGGCAGATGAAATCTTGCTGATACCGTGATTGTGGATAATCCGCCAAATAGAAAGATACAATAGCGGAATACCGCAGATAATTACCGATATCCAAGCAGGGTCAATGGGAATTTTATTTCCCGTGAGTGACAGTACAAGACTTATGACAAGAAACACACCGCCCACAATCGTCATAGGAATACCTGCAAGAAAATCATTGATTTTTTTGAGCATAATCCAAAACCTCCTAAATTCATATCATTGACTCTCTCGGAGAGTTATGATACAATGTATTTGATACAAAACACTTTGTGCTGTATTTAGTATATTGAATTTTGCTCCTCCTATCAATAACCAAATCAGTCACTTTGTGTGTTATCGAACAAAACGCAAAAATTGTTCGGAAAGGATGTATTATGGACAGACGGCAAATAAAGACAAGACAAGCCATCTTTTCGGCTTTCGTAAAACTGCTTGAAACCAAGCGTTACGAGAAAATAACTGTACAGGAAATACTCGACGAAGCAAATATCGGCAGAAGTACCTTTTATGCCCACTTTGAAACAAAAGACGAATTGTTAAAAGCCGTATGTAAGGAGTTATTCGGACACATCATAGACAGTGCTATGGATAAAACCCATACACACGGTCTGTACTCAAAGGGCGAAGCTCCACAATCTGTTTTTTGCCACCTTTTACAGCATTTGCAGGAAAACGACAATAATATTTTGGGTCTGCTCTCTTGTGAAAGCAGCGAGATTTTTTTACGCTATTTTAAGGACAGCTTAAATGAATTGATACAAATGCAATTCGTTAATCACAGTCATAGGAAAAATCAAGATTTGCCGCAAGATTTTCTTGTTAATCACATTTCAGGCAGCTTTGTTGAAATGGTTTTGTGGTGGTTAAAAGACAAGGAAAAACATACACCCGAAGAATTAGACCACTATTTTCGTTCTGTCATTGAGCCGATTTTATAACAGGCAAAAAAACGGACAACGAGTATTCCTATGATACCGTTGCCCGTTGCTTTTAATTGTAAATAACTTCTTCGTTTACAATTTCTGTTGCACGATTTCGTATATTGTTCATTTTCTGTACCCATAAGATTTGATTTTCAGCCTTGAGTTCTTCCGTCACACTTTCCTTTTCAGCAAGTTCTTTTACCAGCCGAAAAAACATTTCTTCTGCCTGCTCGTCAATATCGGCAAGATAGCTGTTCAGCTTACCGCTTGTGAGCAGAGTAGTATAGGTTACTCTTTTATGCTCTCGTAGATAGCGTTTGTGCCGCTGTCCCCATACACCGATAGGCTTATTTTCTTTTTCGGCTGGTAGAGTAAGGCAAGGAATGTAGTAATCGCCTTGCAGTTCGTACCAAAGCCCATTATTTTCATCATAAATGTACTTGTTCATTTTGAAATCCTCCAGTATAATATATTCGCACATATGTCACAGTTTCCTGATTGCCACACTCTGTTATATCTTGTCATGAGATTTTCTTGCCCTTGCATTTGCCCTTATGAGGTGACAAGGGAAGCATAAATACAAGTGAAATCGTATAAAGGGATAAGGCGGACACATTGCGATAAATCCTTTATTTTCAAGCGTTTTGGAGGATTTTATTGATAACCTACGGCGAGCAATAATCGCTCATAAGACCGTGTATTTCAAATTCAAATTTGTCTGGTTTAACAAATTGAGATTTGCCGTGGTCATTGGTATAGGAAAAATCAAATATTACGTCTAAATCCATTATTCTATATTTGTTATACGTAATTTCTGGCTTGGTTCAGCCGCCAAAAAAAGGTCACTTACAGATAAGCACTTTGCTTTCTTTCTGCTTATATGTAATTTCGAGTTGAAAAATGCTCTTCAGGAGGCAAAGGTTACGTATAACTTCAAAAAATTCTAATAAGTTATATGTAATTACAGGAAAAAGCACATTCACAAAGGGCCGATAGCTACAGATAAATTCATCTATTTCTTTTCGCTTATATGTAATTACATGATTTCTATTTTTACTTGTCATTCGAAACCATTTAAGTAAAAATACAGAATCAACTTGCACACAAAAGAGTATGAAAAATTAGAATTTATCTGTTTAGGAAGCAAGGGACATATGGAGATTAGCAGAGCAATTATTAAAAAAGAATTGGATAATTTTATTAACAAAATTTTTTTGTTACCAGAAATTAATTGTATCAAGATTCGAGACATAGTCATAAAAAAAGGTGCAAAAAGCGAAAAAGACTTAGAGGAAGCGCTGGATAAGAGTTATCATGATTGTTATAGTGATGTGGATTTATCTGTTGTAGTTAATATTTCTTCAAAAGATTCCATAAGTCCTACGGAATATATGAAGCATATTGAAAGATTCGGTATCACTACAGATATGTGTTTGGGTTTTTGTTTTGTTGAGGAAAATAGTATGTATCGCATTATTTTAAAAAACGGAATGCGATATGATTTTGGATTTGAATTTGAATATTACGATACAGCAGAATTTATTACTTTACATTCCGGAGAAGAGGAATATAGCAATCCTAGTTGGCCAATCGAAAATGTGAATCGTTTTTGGTTTGTCCAGATTCAGGCATTAGGAAAGCTTTATAGAAAAGATTTTTTAATTAGCAATCATCTTGCGAACATGAATCTTAACGAAACTTTAGTACAACAAATGGTATTGAGAGATATGGAGTATGGTACAAATCATCATCGATATGGATACGAGGAACCAATTGCTTATATGAGCAACAAACACATGTGCCCTATAAAGAAAGGAAACGATTATTTCAATATAATCGCAGATAAAATATATTGTGCAGCATTAACCTATGAGGAATTAACCTTATTATTTTATCCTGAATATAAGACAAGATTGTCCGATTTTATGGAGATATGGAAATGTTATGAAAATAGTAAAATGCAAAATTCCAGTTCTCCGAGCTGAGTAAATCGGGATTGGAGGTTGTTTAAATGAATGAGCAGGTAAAAGATTATATAGATAAATATCCAAGTGGGATTATAGATATGTACATTAATTTGAGGAAGATGATTTTCGATAGTGTTTCATGCGAAATAGAGGAAAAATTGTGGGCAAAATTACCAAGTTATTATGTTGGTGAATCTTTCGTGAGGCTTATTCCGTTTAAAGATCATATTAACATTGAGGCGCGGGCTGCGATTCAACATAAGGAAGAATTGGAAGAATATAAATTTACTCCTAAGGGAATGGTGCAAATCTATCTGAAACAGGATATCCCATATGAAGTTTTGAAGCAGATATTTGCAGAAACTTTAGAAGGATAAATTCCAATTTGTGGAGAGGATTCAGATGATAAACAGAGATAAAGTAAAAGAAATAATGAAAGCGTTGGGCGCTGATTTATGTGGAATTGCGAGTATAGACCGCTTTGAAGGTGCTCCTGAGGGATATCATCCATTGGATGTTTTTCCGGCCTGTAAGTCTGTGATTTCATTTGGTTGCAGATTTCCGGTAGGAACATTATTTTGTGAATCTCATACACCATACACGCAAGTCAGAAATACAATCACACCGAAGATGGACATGATTGCGCTAAATTTTTGCATGGAAATGGAGCGGCATGGGATTATGTGTGTGCCTATTCCTACAAATGATAGTCAATGGGATACAAAAACAAATAGATGGCGCTCTATTGTATCTCAGAAGCATGCTGCTCAAGCTGCAGGTTTAGGTACAATAGGACGGCATTCTTTGTTAATCACACCTGAGTTTGGCAGTATGGTTTGGTTAGGGGCAGTACTGTGTGCAGAAGAATTTGAGGCGGATGAGTTAAAAGAACCTATTTGTAATAATTGCAATCTTTGTGTGGAAGTTTGCCCTATACATGCATTGGATAATCCGGAAGTGAATCAACAAGCGTGTTGGGATTATGCATTCGGGGAGGATGAAGAAATACATACGTGGCGGATTGCATGCCACAAATGCAGAGATATTTGTCCATATAATATGGGAAGTCAAAATAGTATTGTGAAAGGATATTGAATACCTACGCGAAGGAGTGGAGTGTATGAACCCTGAATTACTGGAAGAATTGGAGAAAATAACGGAGGAAGAACAACAGATTCTGGCCGGAGCATCCGAGGTAAATAAAAATCTGTATCAATCGGATTTCTCAAAAAGAACAGATGAGATAGATTCCAGAAAACTGTTGGAATCCGGCAAATTGATTACGATTCGTAAGCATACCAGATTCGTGCATTTTCCTGCCCATACACATAATTATGTGGAGATTATTTATATGTGTAAAGGCTCTACACATCATGTGATTAATGGAACGGATGTAATTCTGAATCAGGGAGAACTGCTTTTTTTGAATCAGAATAGTGTACAGGAAATTTATCCTGCTTCCGAGGGAGACATTGCGGTAAATTTTATTGTACTTCCGGAATTTTTTGATCATTCCATTCGAATGATGGAATCCGAGTCCAATCCGCTTCGGGCTTTTGTGGTGGAATGTATGACCGGTGCAAATCAAAACGCCGGGTATCTTCATTTTAAAGTGGCAGATATTCTGCCGATTCAGAATCTGGTGGAAAATCTGATCTGGACACTCATGAATCACCAGCAGAACAGAAGAAGCATTAATCAGGTGACGATGGGGCTTCTCCTTTTGCAGTTAATGAGCAATGTAGATGCCGTTGAGACGGATGCCAAAAGTGAGGATCAGAAGCTCGTGATGACCGTGCTAAGCTACATTGAGGAGCATTATAAAGACGGAGAATTGACAGATCTTGCCGGGGAACTGCACTATGACTTTTACTGGCTGTCCAAGGAAATAAAGAAGCGTACCGGCCAGACTTACACAGAGCTTGTACAGCAGAAGCGATTATCCCAGGCGGGCTATCTGTTAAAAAATACCACCATGCAGGTATCCGACGTTGCCGCAGCAGTAGGGTATGAAAATGTCAGCTATTTTCATCGAATTTTTCAAAAAAAGTATGGAATGTCTCCAAGAAAGTACCGTGTGGAGGAAAAATAAATGTCTGCATGTAATCTGCCAAGAGAAATTGTAGATGAAGGAATAAAAATAAAAGGACTGCTTAAAAGTGGAAGTCATGAGAAGGAAGCGTCAAATATTGATTTTTTCTTATGTCAATATGATTACAAAAGTGTATTTGACAAATCGGATTTGATTGACGCTATTTTATCTGTTTGTAATGTTAAGGGATATGGAGACTTGTATATTCCGGATTTTTCATATGAAGAATGGCTGGGCATACTGTCGTCTTTTAAAAATAAGCTATCTCAAATCAAGGAAGAGCTAATTAGAGATATAGACCGAATTCCATTTGAAACTTTTCAATTTGGTAATAAACAATTCTTATTTAAGAGAGATGTATTTAGTTGGGTTATTAAGCCAAACTGTTTCATTTTTCTTCTAATGGAAAATGGCAAATGCTCGAATGATAATTTGGTAGCGCTGGACGATTCGGGAAAAATGTTATGGTGCAGTTTGGATAATATTACTTGCAAGAATAGAATGGGCGCATGCTTTGTCGGATTGTATGAAGATAATGAGGAAGAAAATATCATTGCTCAGACGTATGTAGGCGTAAATTATGTAATAAATGCTGTAACGGGGAAAGTACGGGAAAGAAAAATAGTAAAGTGATAAAAAATCACGGAAAATTCTGCTTTCGTTACGGATTAGTGGTGAAAAAGCAATGGAAGAATTATTTGTTTATGCAATTTTATGTAGTATAGGATATGATTTATCAAATGAGTATGGAAATACGCTTGATAAACTTTTTTTGAGTAATCCAGAGAATGAAGATTATCTTGAATTAGAAGGATTACAATATAAGGATGCAGTTTTACATACACTTTCCATAATGAATCGTTGTTCAATAGATCATGACACCTTTGGCAAATACCTTATGGAAACGTTGAAGCCAATTTATAAGCAAAGTGAAATAAGTGATTTTGCGAAAAAAATGCATACACTATGGAATCGACTTCCACGTGCAATAGAATATGGAGAAGACCCATTTTTTGTTTTTAACTATGCAGATGACTGTTTATCATACGGAGATGAGAAGCAATGTAGAGATTTGTATGAGTCTGCAATGAATTATTATGATATGAGGTGATAATTTGATCAAATTGAATGATTTTTTTGGAACAAAACCAATAATGGGGAATAATCCAAAGATATCACTTTGCGGGAAATTAGAAGCAATAATTGGAAATTATTTTTTGTACGGAGCGGGTACTTCGGACGATGATTTTGAAGTACTTTATTATGATTCTAAGGTTGGCTTTTATGATTGTGTTGATTTGATAAAGGAAAATATAGTGGCTTATATTACAGCCGATGAAAAGTATATGTTTGTTCTTGAAAATATGAGGGAAAAAATACAGCAGGATACAGAAGAGTATGGATTGATATATATTTCGGTTAATTCCTTTGACGACGAGGAACTATATATAGACCAAGAGATGGAGCTACCTGATTTCTTAAAACATGTTTTGTGGGTGGATGATGATTTTATGAATGATGGAAGTATTCCGTTTGACTTTTCTGCGTTTGATATTATTGATAGTGGAAAGGAATATGTGAATCCCAAGCATTTTTCTGTCTCAACGCTTTTTAAAGTGCTGAAAAGTGTATAATTTTAAAATAGAAACAGGAAGGAAAATGTTAATAACAAAAGCGGAAAGGAGCACTTTATATGGGAGAATTATCTAAGCTTCCTAACATAGGGAAAACTGTAGAAGAACAGCTTATTCAAGTAGAAATAAGTTCTGCTGATGAATTAAAGAAGGTCGGAGCAAAAGAAGCATGGCTTAGAATACAAAAGATAGATGAATCCGCATGCATTCATCGGCTACTGGCCCTTGAAGGCGCTATTTTAGGTGTGAAGAAAACCATGCTATCAGATGAAGTAAAAGCTGACTTAAAAGAATTTTACCAGCAGCATAAGAAATAGGTCACATTACGGTATTTTATATTGCTGTTTTGACATAATTATGCTATAATTGTGACAAAGAAGGGAGCGGAACATTATGCCACTTATTATGCCTATTAAGGATTTACGCAATACAACCGAGATTTCTAATATCGCACACAAGGAACAGGAGCCTATTTTTATTACCAAAAACGGATATAGCGACTTGGTTGTGATGAGTAGTGAATTATACGATAAATTTGCAAGAATGAATCGCATCGACCAAGCAATCTTCGAATCTGAGCAAGAAATTGCTAACGGCGCAGAAGCAGTTGACGCAGAAATAGTTTTTGCAGAATTGGAGAAAAAACATTTTGGATAAATACAAGGTAAAAGTCAACCCCAGAGCAATCCGTGAATTAGACCACATTTACGAATATATTGCAAATGAGAAATTGGCTCCTGAAAATGCCAAAGGGCAGGTAGACAGAATTAAGAAGTCTATTATAAGCCTAGACACATTTCCACAGTCCCATCAAGAGCGCAACGAGGGCAGATATGCCGGAAAAGGCTATCGTCAATTATTGATTGATAATTATATTGTCATTTTCCGCATTGATGAATCATGCAAAATAGTTTATGTAGTAACAATACAGTATCAAGGACGAAATCTATAAAACAAGCACCAA
>JBJENM010000049.1:0-16823 GCA_051880175.1 Agathobacter sp.
CCTTTGTGTTATTGGTGCAGAACCAAAGCTTGCCCTCCTTCTCAAAGCAGAACATGAATGGACGACACTTGGCCTTTCCATCTCTACCTACTGTTGCCAGATACTGAACTGGATTTGCATTTAAAAATTCTACTACTTTCTGCATGATAAGTACCTCCTGAAACCTTTGTTGTAATTATTTTGGTTACATCTGATAGTTGTACTTTATCATCTTTCTGATGTAATGTCAATAGTTACATCAGATTTTTTGTAACTTTCTTTGTTACATCAGTATATTTTTATAAAAAAGCTCCAGATTTTTCATCTGAAGCCTTTGATTTACTGTTCCTTTGCAACCCACACTTCTGTATCCTTTTTCACATCAGCCAGCGTTATAGAGGCAAGTTCCTTCTCCATTGCTTTCTGTATCCTTGCAAGCTTATCATCCAAAACATGATGAATATTTCTTCCAACCGGGCACTTCTGATTTGGATTTTCATGAAAATGAAACAATTCCTCATCCGGTGTGCACTCCACTGCTCTGTATATATCCAAAAAGGTTATTTCATCCAATGGCTTTGTAATTACTACACCTCCGGTTCCTCTTGAAACCTCTATAAGTCCTGCAGCCTTTAACTGCTGTAACAGCTTTCTGATGATAACAGGATTGGTTCCAATACTTCCCGCCATAAAATCACTGGTCATTTTCTGATCTGCAAATGTATCTATACAGGCAAACATATGGATTGCCATTGTAAATCTACTGGATATCTGCATTGTAAGCGCCTCCATTTCTTCAATTATCATATCAGAATTCTGTTGTAAATTCAACGGTTACATTCAAGTCCATATAAAGTATAAGGTGATTGCTCATCCCTTCTTGTCCAGCTCAAAAATTTGCCTATAACCAAAAGTCATTCTCTATCCAAATGCTTCAATAAGTCTTTTTTGGGCAGACATTTCTCTCTCATTTTTCATTTTTTCTTGGCATTTGTCTGCCCATACCCACCAAAATAGCTTTCTTTGGGCAGACATTTCCGCCTTATTTCTCATTTTTTCTTGGCATTTGTCTGCCCATACCCACCGAAATAGCTTTCTTTGGGCAGATAAACCTGATATATTTCCGGAAAAGTTTCTATACCCTGTCATCGCACGCAAAAGAGCTTACTCAAAAGGCGAAGCATATTACGCCCGCCTTTATTGCAGAAGTTACATAATATCCATTCTAATTTCATCAATGATACTCTTGTCCTTCAGCTTGTTCATTTCACCGCATGTGATAAGCATCACTACCGCAACAAGCGCAGCCATTCCCACCACTAATATTCCCCACGGAATAACATATAGCACAGGAAATACTTTTCGGATGGATAAATTGATTGCAAATGGAATTGCAATCCCCAATGTGATTCCCGGTACTAATGCTTTTATAATACAGATGATGCTTTCACAATAAATCATTTTCCGAAGCGATGCATTCGTCATTCCGACACTCTTTAGGATTGCAAACTCGCGGCTTCGGATTCTGATATTTGTCGCCAGCGTGCTGACCACGCTCGTAAATCCCATAAGAATCAGTAATATAACAAATCCATACAGAACAGTCTCCGCAAGTACAATTGCAACGTTTAGCATTTTTACCATGGTGTCTGTGCGGGCGATTCTTACGGTATATCCCTGTTCCACATAGGAATCCTCTGTAAGAATCGGATAATACTCATCCATTATCTTTCTGGCATATTCCGTGTAGGCCTCTTCATCATCCGGCATACAGAACCAGGAAAAAGATCTGGCATCAATGTCAGGCACGACCATTCTGATCGGATATGGGTTCATCTCATGAAAACCTTGTTCTTTCAGGTCATCTTGATCCAGAATTCCTCCGACAGGAAACGTCTGTTTCTTGTCTGCTGCAGTTACCATCGTTATTTCGGTTACGTCTTCTTTAAAAGGTTTTATCGTTTTTATTCTTCCATCGTCGTTATACTCATAAGTGTTTACCAGAAGGTTACTGCCATATGCAGCGCCTGCTCTGTCGCATAATTCTTTATAAAGCTTGCCATCAACTGCTATAAGCTCAACCTTTACCTCTTTATTCTCATCAATAATATCCGGAACCTGTAGCATTTCTTCTGAAAGAACATCCTGATCCGGCAGGGCATGGTAAGTACATGCATCACTTCCCACACCATAAACGTCAATACCATATTCTGATAGTCTTTCTTCGATTTCATTATAGGTGACCGCCGGAATCGGTGATACAATCTTTTCTTCTTCCTTTCCGGTATTTTCATTAAGCTCTATATCGCGGATGGAGCAATAATCCACCATCATTTCTTTGGAATCAGGAGTCATCCAATCCCTGAATTCCTTTGCCTGGCCGGAAAGTCCACCTGTCAAAAGAAGAAGTAAAATGCCTAGTAACAGTGCACGAATGGTTGCTTTATATCCGGATTTATTTCTTTTGATATTCTTGTAAGCAATCGCTCCCTCACATCCAAAGATTTTTTCAGCCCAACCATCTTTTACATCCATTTCCTGTAAGTCTGAGTTTGCCACTATACCCTTTACACACTGTATCGCAGTAAGCTTTCCGACTGCTTTTGCCGGTTTATATGCAGATGCAAGCACAATCAAAAGAGAAAAAACCGCTGCAAACAGATAGGTCCATCCCGATACATAAAATGACAGTGAAAACGAAAATGGGCGCATAATAATGCTTTTGGAAAGGTCATTCATATCAGAAACAAAATGCCCTGTGATTCTTACGCCAATAAAACCAATCAGCGTTCCTAAAATAAGTCCCAGCGGAATACCAATCAAACAAAGCCACATGCTTTCGTAAATAACACTCGCTTTGATTTGTTTTTTTGTTCCTCCTACACATTTTAGAATTCCAAATTCCTGAATCCTTTTATTGGCGCTGGCTGCAAAAATATTCGATATTACCGTCACCGACATAAATGCTATCAAAAGTCCCAAAAGCAAAGCAGGTACCGCAAGCATTGCAGAATATGCGCTGCCATAATCTCCATAACCCGGTCCTAAGAAATCGGTAAGCATCTTATTACCACTTGTCGCAAAGCACATGACTGCTGTGACAAGCGCTGTAGAAAGTGATATCGCAAGGATACTTGCTGTCGTCCTCTTTTTGTTTAGCTTGATTTGACTAAGTGCGAGCTGTGATGTTATTTTCATTACTTCATCACCTCGTCTTTTACAAGCTTTCCGTCTCCGATTGTGATGATACGTCCTGCCTGCAGGGCAATCTTTTCATCATGTGTGACTAAAAGAATCGTCTGCTTATATTTCTGATTGGTCAGCTTTAAGATGTCCATAATCTCCCTGCTTGTTTTGCTGTCAAGGTTTCCGGTGGGCTCATCTGCCAGTATAAAAGCAGGTTCATTGATCAGTGCTCTTCCAATCGATACTCTCTGCTGCTGTCCACCTGACATCTGCCCGGGCAGGTGCTTTGCTCTTTCTAAAAGACCAAGCAGCTGCATGACTTCTGCAAGGCGTTTTTTATTTTCTTTTCTGCCATCGAGTTTCCATGGCAACGCAATATTTTCCTCGGCGGTAAGCGTAGGAATCAGGTTATAAAACTGATAAATAATTCCAAGATTTCTTCTTCTAAAAATTGCAAGTTCATCCTCGCTCATCGATGCAATATCGTTTCCTTCAATGATGACAGAACCACTGGTAGGATAATCAATGCCTCCAATCATATTCATAAGCGTCGACTTTCCGGAACCGGAAGCCCCGATAATCGCAACAAATTCTCCTCTTTCAACGGAAAAAGAAACATGATCCAGCGCGATTACTTCCGATTCTCCCTGACCATATTTCTTTGTTAATTCTTTTACTTCTAAAACAGCCATTGTGTTTTCCTCCTTTTTTCACTATTCATCCTAACAATACAAAATGACTGTTCCGTGACTATAGAAAAATCTATTGTGACAATTCTGTCACTTAAAAAACTTTATGATAAAGGTTGTGCCCTGTCCATGCCCTCCAAAATCAACATCTACATCTCCTCCCTGTCCCTTGACAATCGATAACGCAAGAGGCATTCCGATTCCAAATCCATTTTCATTCGTGGAGTATTCAAATCTTTTAAAAAGAGCAGCATACTGTTCCCGGCTCATTCCCTTTCCACTGTCCTTTACCGAAATCCAGTCATACATTGGATTTTTGCCACTGTCAATTTCGATTGCATGCCCCTTTGGCGAATACTCAATCGCATTTTTTATAATGTTTGTAAGAGCTTCCACCGTCCATCGTTTATCGCAGTTTATGTCGCTGTCATTTTTTAACTCCAGCCTCTGATTATTGATGTCGAGAAGTATCGCAACCGAAGGCTTTACCGCTTCAACCAGTTCTGATACCTTCACATCATTTTTTATGAAATCAACTGCATGTGCATCCAGCTTTGCCATCTTAAGCAGAGCACCTACAAGCCATTCCATCTTATTTAATGAAAATCTGATGTTATGAATAAATTCTTTCTGTTTTTCCGGCTCGGCATCTTCCAATAAATCTGCCATAATCATCATTGATGTAATTGGGGTTTTGAGCTGATGGGATATATCCGCCATATAATCGGAAAGAATATCCCTCTCTGATTCAATCACCTTTATCTGTTCATTTTTCCTGTCGACCAGAGAATAGATATCGTTTTTTAGAATATGAAACGCACCCTCCCTGTTATCCCGGATGTCAAATTCTTCACCGGAAATGTAACCTTTTACAAACTCAGACAACTGTTCTATTTCTTTTTTCCTAATCCACACGATAGCCCATTCCTCTCACAGTCTCTATGTTTAATGCATTGCCGAGCTTTTCCCTCAATCGTTTTACATAAACAGTAAGGGTGTTATCCTCCACAAAATTGCCATCAACATCCCAGATTTTATCCAGAATCTGCTGTCTGGATAATAAAGTCCCCTGATTATTCGCAAAGATGAGAAGCAGCCTGTATTCCAGCGCAGTAAGGTCAATCATCTCGTCATTCACATAAACTTTTGCCTCATCTGTGTTGATCCTTACCTGCCCTATGCAGATGATGTTATCCTTTCCTGTCTGATTATTTTGGAAAGATAACACACGCCTTACTCTCGCAAGCAGTTCCCTTATCCTGAAAGGCTTTACGATATAGTCTGCTGCACCATCATCAAAAGCCTTTACAATCGTATTTTCATCATCCACAACAGTCAGAAAAATGACTGACGTATTGGTATTTTTCAATTTTTCACTCACATCCAGTCCAATTCCATCCGGTAGCTGCATATCTAAAATTGCAAGGTTAAATTTCCTTTTCTCAATGAAACTGCGCGCATCCGCGACAGTCGTAGCATGGCATACCTCATATCCTTCCATTTCCAGTGCATATGTAATTCCTGATGCAATCATCGTATCATCTTCCACCAATAATATTTGAGTCATATATTTTCTCCATATACTGTTGTTTCATATATCTTCATTTGTTCTCAGCTTGCCAGATCCCTCCGCAGATACCCTACATAGGACAGCACCAACGCAATTACCAGCACTGCTGCACCGATTCCAATTGCAGCCCCGGAGAGTTCGTTTCCCGCAAAAATCTGGGAGGCATTCGCATAGGAATAAGGTCCAATGTCTATGTAATCCTTAAGGCTTGGAATCACCCGTGCCATAAGGTCATAGAGATACAGAAAAAGTGCAAGCCCCAATCCCAGTCCCAGTTTGTTCTTCTTACTTACTGCGGATACCGCAAAACAGATGGCGGCGATTTCCAGATTCATAACAAGCTGCATTCCCATAAATGTCAGAAATTCCTGCCAAGGCAGGTCTTCCCCTAAAATGACAAAGCCAAGCACATAGAGAATGCCACAGAATACCTGGAATGCCAGAATAACCACCATCAGAGACAATGCCTTTACCGTAACGACTTTTCCACGGGAAATCGGCAGTGAATACAAAAACTCTCCGGTGTGACCATCCTCCTCCTTTGACAGCATAACCGTTGCCACAATGGCAGCAAACATTCCGCCTCCCAGACCGTGTATGGTCCCAATCTCCGTGGCAAAATAACCGGTCAGCGTTGCAAGGCTTAAGGTACTCATTCCAAATGCATCCGCGAAGGCTCCCATGGAAGAAAACCCTTCCGCCATCTCAGCCATGCTGTCCTGCATTCCGGAATAAAGAAGAATACATGCAAATCCAAGACCTCCTACCGCCAGACTCCAGATCAGAAGATTCTTTCGATTCTGTTTCATTTCATGTAAAAAAAGCGCAACCATATTTATCCTCCTTTTGTGTACCGATTTTTTCAAATCAGTGCACCTCCTACTTTCCTTCGTAATAGTGCATGAAGACTTCGTCAATGGACGGATCTTCTATGATAATGTCCGAGATATCGTGGCCGATCAGCTCATCCTTAATCTTATTGAGATCTCCCTTATACAGATAATCCAGATGCTCTCCGTCCCTCACCATTTTAATGCGTTTTGCATTGCTCTTGGTCAGATGCTCCACCGTATCCACACATAGGAGGTGTCCTTCCTTCATAATAGCCACCCTGTCACAATAATTTTTTACCTCAGACAGCACGTGAGTGGAAAGCAGGCAGGTTGCACCGGCCTTCACATACTCATCAATCAGTGCAAAAAATGTGGTCTGCATCAGCGGGTCCAAACCACTGGTGGGCTCGTCGAAGATAAACAGCTTCGGCTTATGTTGCATTGCGCAGACAATGCTGACCTTTTTTCGGTTTCCTAGAGAAAGCTCACTAATCTTCTTATTAACATCCACCTGCAGACGCTCACACAGAGCTTCACTCTCCTTCCGGCAATCCGTCTTTCTCATATCTGCCGCCAGACGGATTACTTCTTTTACCGTCATCCCGGAATAAAACATGGCTTCCGATGGCATATAACCGACTTCCCGGAGAATCTGCTCCTGCTGCTTTTTTGCGTCTTTCCCAAGAATCTCTATGTTTCCCTTCTCATAACGCAAAAAGCCCAGCATGGATCGGATTGTGGTGGATTTTCCTGCACCGTTTGGCCCGAGGAAACCCATTACTTCCCCTTCCCGAACGGAAAAGGAAACATCCTCCACACCGCGGCTCTTTCCATAATGTTTCGTTAAATTCTGTATTTCAATCACATGTTCCATACTTTTCATCCTCCCTGTAACACTACCATAGCACGACTGAAAAAAGGGAGCAATATCCGCTCCCTTAAGTGACACTTTTTTTACCCTAAGTTGCACCGCTACTTGCTTTTGTCTCTGGTTTTAAACAACCGCAGCTCATCGTTTAACAGCTTATCGTCAATCTGTCTGCGGGTCCGGTATACAAGGAAAACACATACATAAAGAAAAATGACATATGCAGCAAAAATTAGGGTTGCCAACGGATTTTTATCAAACCACCCACACAGGTAGGATACCCCTGTATAGATGCCGGTGCACACCAAAATAGCCAATATTTCTTTTGCATGCAGTGCATCCGCCTCATCGAAATTCCAGAACACATACACCTGCAGATAGCCCATCACGTAAGTGGAGAAAATCATCTGTGCCATGTGCCAGATACTGGCATCTGTCCTGCCGCAGACCAGCCGGAAAATGCAGTAAAAAAACAGCAGGGCATAAAAATACAGACATGCCTTGAATTCTATTCCGATTTCCTTGGTAAGATATCGCTCCCACAACGTAGGCTTATCACTTTTCTTACTCATGCTTTTTCCTCCTCCTTTCAATTCTTCCAACCACGCAGAAGTCTTCGAAACTCTGATGCGTAGGTTCTGGAAATTACAATATGTTCACCGTTTTGCATCATGACATCAATACGGTTGGAAGGCAGGCTTTTTAGCCGTTCCACCTTATCGATGTTGACGATCATGGATTTGCTGCACCGAAAAAAAGAGATATCCTTTAGGAACTCTTCCACTCCGTTCAAGGTCATGTCCAGACGAAGAACTTTCTCCTTTGTGTAGGCGAAGGTCTTGTCGTCCACCGTCTCAATATACAGGACCTCCTCCGGCGAAAAAAGTACGGTTTCACCTTCCGCTCTTCCCAAAATCCGCGTCTGCCCACGATTCATAAATTGTATAATACGTTCCACCTCCGGTGTGAGCTCTCTGTATCTTAAGATCAGTTCATCCTCACCCTCCGTGATCTGATGTATGGAATACTTCATGTTCGGTCTCCGATTATTTTTATAACGACTGCACCTTTTTATGGGTTACCGTCCGCTCACTTGCATCTGCAAGAGATTTCATTCTTCCCTCTAAGAGCAGCTTCTTTCCTGCCTCATTTCTGGTATAAACCACATCGTATTTTCCAATCTGTTTTTTCATATAGGAATAGAACAGCTCCGCGTCCTCTTTTCTCCTTGCAAAGCAGTCCGGCACGCAGTAGAAGGCATCGCTTCCGGTTCTCTTTCCCTGCTTTACCAGCAAGTATCTTTGATCATTTACTGCAGAATAAAATTCTCTGACACATTTCGCAAACAGCATTTTATCTCTTCCGCTTCCGCCGCTTAAATACAGCTCCTTACGGTTATTCTTTCCTTCCCCTACTGCAACAGCCGCCTTTTCTTCCAGCATGTTCTGTTTTGAAAGGGCAAGATAGATTCCCTCTCCGGCAGAAAGCAGACGCCCCTTTGGATCAGCCAGCTTCGAAGTTTTTCGAAGATTTACCGCACCATATGCGCCAAAGGCAAGTGCCACTGCCCCGCCAAGCATCCCAATCGGAGAAAATGCCATGGCTGTACCTGCCGCAACACCGATTCCCGAAAGAATCAGCTGCTTCTTTGCCGATTTGTATTCCTGCTTTGACACAGCCTTCTCCTCAACTTCCGTAGCATCTGCCACTTCAAATTTTACGGATTTCGTAAGGGCGCGGTTCCAGCGCTCCTTCAGGCTCTTTCTCTCTTTTGAAAGTGCAAGCATCTGCTCATTCATCTGTGCAACATGCTCTTTTTCGTAAGGCCCACAAATGATGCTCATTCGTTCCATTCCGTTCTCAATCACATCCTGGGTGTAATGCAGTCCTAAGAAATGCTCCATACGGCGCTCTAAGAGTGAAAAATCCTCACTGATATCCGACTGGTCACTCTCCGGCTGTAAATACATAAGCTCCCTTGGCCTTAAGCAGACAAGATGCCAGATATTGCTGGTTTTGTCCGGATTCTTTTTAAATACACGGATTGCCCGTCCCCTCATCTGATTGCTGAGCATAAACGCCCCCACAAAGCTTGCCAGAATAAGTGAATTGATACACGGAGAATCCCAGCCCTCTCCCAGAAGGGATTTAGTTCCGATGAGAACCTGTATCTGTCCATTGGTAAAAATATCGGTAACCGCCTGGGTTAAAAAATGATTATCGCCTACCGCTGTCACCTTTAGATAATCCTCCTGCGACAGACTTCCTGCCGGTCCAAAGCTGACTTTCCCCGCAGTACCGATTGCCTCAAGAAGCGCCTCCTTTGCCTCTGCCGGAATAATTACAATCGTTCCGCAGAGCACACCCAGCCGGAGAGTCATACCCTCCCGTCTGATCTGCTCGAAAAATGGAAGCACGCCCAATGACGTCACATCATTTTCCGGCACTCCGAGAGACTTTTCATATTCCTTTCTGATATAATCCGTCAAAATCAGCATCCGAAGATCCGGGCCAAGGTTTTCGTATTCACCTGCAACAATCTTTTTAATGCTTTCACACTTGCCCTTGGAGCTGATCAAAAGCTTCTCCATTGCTTCTGTGGTCATCAGACACACTTTTTTCTTTTCAATCAGACCTTCTGCCTTGATCTCATTTTCCAGCCATGCCCGGTACTCCTCATCGCAGGTATACGAATTTACATCCTCATACAAAAATCCCTGCAAAAGAGTCTCGAACCAGCTGACTGTAAAATCTGGAAGACCTCCCTTATTTCCCATTTTCACAAGCTTTTCCGGTATCGCAATGCCCTTTTCATTCAGAAAAATAAGGAGCGCTGACAAATAGTCCCCCTCTTCCAAAAGCTCTTCCTCACTCATATTCCCCAGAAGGCCGCGGTGAGTCAAAAGCGCGTTCTTAAAGTCTTCATCCTCGTACAGCCGCTTCTGCATTGCCGTACTCCGATTTGCAAACTTTGTAATCTCCCCCATCTCTTCCTCTGTGGGATAATTAAAATATACAAAATCCTGATGCGGGCAGAGACTGCCCTCCTTTACCAACTCCGGTATGGAAATCTCTTCATCAATTTCCCCGCACATATCCATATACCGCTTCCACATAGCAGGGGTGGAATCATAGGGCGGTGTCGCGGTAAGAGCAATCATCTTTGGTTTTCCGATGGCGTTTTTAAACTCCTCAAGAGCCTTCCACCACTCACTTCTTAAGTGATGGCATTCATCTAAGCAGAGCACTCCCACATGGGCATTTTTCATTTCTGTGATTACATCAAAAGAAGAGTAATCTACCTCCTCCTCGTTTGCCCGGGACTTTGCGATCTTATCATCGGATTCTAAGCTTCCGGCCGTTGTATCGGTTTCATCAAGGATTCCCTTATATTTATTCATCGCACTGTGAAGAGCCTGATAGGTCGCTACCGTAATGCATCTTGGATTCTTCAGATCCTGGGACACATAGTCCTCAATGTTCAAATTCTTATTTAAAAAGGCCTCCTTGATTCGCGCCACCCACTGCTCCCGAATGGTAATGGATGGAGCAAGAACAAGCGCCACCTCTCCCATTCTTGCGATCAATTCTATCCCAAGGGTTGTTTTTCCTGACCCCGGCGCTGCAACAATATGTATTTTCCCATCTTCCATGTATTTCTTTGCGCTTTCCAGTACCCGCGCCTGATAATTCCGCCAGGTTCCATCAAACTTTAAGATGTTATCGTAATTCATTCTTTTTATCCTTTCCGCTTTCTTTCCTCTTTCCGTGAATACAAAAGGGAGATTCCATTCATTCTCTTAAAATATAGCATGTTTACTTTTGTTGTGCTATAATAAAATCGCTTATGTTTATCAAAAAAGGGAGGCCTAAAACATGATTCAGGCAAAACACTCTGCGAAGGGACTGCGAATCATAATCGTAGGTTGCGGAAAAGTCGGTGCAACCCTGATTCGCCAGCTCGACAAAGAAGGTCATGATATTACCATCATTGACCGCAAAGCAGAGAAGATACAGGAAATTACAAATATGTATGATATTATGGGCATTGTTGGAAACGGTGCAAGCTACAGCGTGCAGAAGGAGGCCGGTATCGACAATGCAGATCTGATTATTGCAGTTACCGAATCCGATGAGCTGAATCTGCTGTGCTGCACCATTGCAAGACGCGTTGCAAAATGCTCTGCCATTGCCCGTGTACGAACTCCGGACTACAGCAAGGAGGTAGGATATATCCGCGAGCAGTTAGGACTGGCAATGATTATTAATCCGGAGCTTGAAGCTGCCAAGGAAGCAGCCAGAATTTTATTCCTTCCCACCGCACTTGAGGTCAGCAGCTTCGCCCACGGTCAGGCAGAAATGGTGAAAATCCGCATCCCAGAAGGCTCAAAGCTTGACAATCTGCGCATTATGGATCTGCAAAAGCACTTTGCAGCCAATATCTTAATCTGTGCCATCGAGCGTGAAGGAGAAGTGTACATTCCTTCCGGTGCCTTTATCCTGCGAAGTGGTGATATTCTTTCCTTTGCGGGAACAAGACGTGAGGGACGCCTGTTTTTAAAAAAGATTGGTTTTGCAACCAAGCAGGTGAAATCCACCATGATTGTCGGAGGCGGAAAGGCTGCTTACTATCTTGCAGACCAGTTGCTTCGTGTGGGCATTTCCGTCAAGATTATCGAGTCTGACCGTGCCCGTTGTGAAGAATTAAGTATTCTGCTCCCGGATGCCATCATCATAAACGGAGACGGAACCAATCAGGATCTCTTAACCGAAGAGGGCATTGAAACCGTAGAATCCTTTGTTCCACTTACCGGAATTGACGAGGAAAACATTATGCTGACGCTTTATGCAAGGTCTGTTTCCTCCGCCAAGGTGATTACCAAAATCAACCGCATTAATTTTGCAGACATTATCAGCGGTCTAGATCTCGGAAGCGTGATCTACCCTAAATTTATTACCTCAGAGGCAATCATCGCATATGTCCGTGCCAAGCAGGCTTCCATGGACAGCAATATTGAAACCCTCTACCATATGTTTGATCAGCGCGCAGAAGCAATCGAATTTCATGTCAGCGAGGAATCCGCTGTAACAAATATTCCCTTTAAGGATCTTTCTTTAAAGAAAAATCTTCTGATTGCTTTTATCGGAAGAAAAGGATCCATTATCATTCCAACCGGTCAGGACTGCATCAAGGTTGGAGACAACGTTATGATTGTTACGACCCATACCGGCTTTAATGATATTGTAGACATTTTAAAATAAATCCCATTTCGGAATTGTGTTACCAAAAATGAATTTTGCTATTTGAATCAGAACGTTTAAAAAGCGTCGGCACTTAATGAGCAATTTATTGCGAATTTAGTACCGCTACGCTTTTTACAAACGAGAGTGGGTTCTGATTCAAATATGCAAATTCATTCTGTAACACAATTTTGAAAAGGAATGAAATTAGTGGAGAAATGAAAACATGAATTATTCGATTGTTCGATATATATTAGGTCAGGTACTGAAGCTGGAATCCCTTCTTCTTTTACTTCCATGTCTTGTGGCACTTATTTATCAAGAGAAAAACGGCTTCTATTTTCTGATTACTGCTGCCATCGGATTCGTGATCAGTCTGGCAATGACCTTAAAAAAGCCAAAGACCTCTGTTTTTTACTTAAAAGAGGGATGTGTTGCAACCGCTGCAAGCTGGATTGTGATGAGTTTGCTGGGTTGTCTTCCATTCTGGTTATCCGGTGAAATTCCGTCTTTTGTGGATGCTTTATTTGAGACCATCTCCGGTTTTACCACCACGGGAGCAAGTATTTTGAGCGATATTGAGGCACTATCCAACTGCATGCTGTTCTGGCGCAGCTTTACCCATTGGATCGGCGGAATGGGTGTATTAGTTTTCCTTCTGGCCGTCATTCCCATGAGCGGTGGCTCCAACATCAATCTCATGAGGGCAGAAAGCCCCGGACCTTCTGTGGGCAAACTGGTTCCGAAAATCCGCTATACCGCAAGAATGCTTTACATCATTTACTTTGGATTGACACTTTTCGAATTTGTCCTTTTAATTATTGGAAAGATGCCTGTTTTCGATGCAATCACAACCGCTGTCGGAACTGCAGGAACCGGAGGCTTCGGAATAAAGGGAGACAGCATCGCAGGCTATTCCCCCTATCTGCAGTGGGTCATTACCATTTTTATGATCCTTTTTGGTGTAAACTTCAATCTATATTATCTGCTTCTGTTTAAGGAATTTAAAAAAGCCTTCCGGATGGAGGAGGTCCGAAACTACCTTCTCATCATTGCTGGTTCGATTCTTGTCATTACGATTTCTATTATAGATACTACAGAGAATCTTTTTACAGCCCTTACCCAGTCTGCCTTTCAGGTAGCATCCATCATCTCCTCTACCGGTTTTTCAACGGTGGACTTTGATACCTGGAATTCTACTGCAAAGACGATTCTCGTTATGCTGATGTTCGTCGGAGCCTGTGCCGGAAGTACCGGAGGCGGAATCAAGGTTTCCCGTATCACAATTGCCCTTAAGACCGTGAAAAAGGAACTGTTTTCTTACATCCATCCAAAGAACGTGAAGAAAATCATGATGGAGGATAAACCGATTGACCACGATGTGGTCCGCTCTGTCAACGTATATCTGATTACCTTCATGATAGTATTCTGCGCTTCTTTATTCGCTATTTCCTTGGAGGGACATGACCTGGTTACCAACTTTACTGCTGTAATCGCCACCCTCAACAATATCGGTCCCGGACTTGCCAAGGTCGGGCCGGCACAAAATTTCGGCTTTTTCACTCCGTTTTCAAAGTTTGTGCTCATGTTTGATATGTTGGCCGGAAGATTAGAGCTGTTCCCGCTACTGATTATGCTTCACCCATCTCTGTGGAAGCAGACCTTAAAGCATCCTACCAAAAAAAGTTAAAGATTTGTAAGTAGTTCACATATACTAATGATAAAGGAGAGAGTTATGTTTCAATGTCCAGGATGTGGCGGTGATCTGAAATTTGATATCCCATCCCAGCAGCTTGGCTGTGAGTACTGTGGCAGCAAGTATGACCCATACGCATTTGAAAGCAAAAAATCCGATGCGATTGAGGGAAAGGGATTCGAAGAGGATTACGAAGTCACGATTTTTACTTGTCCACAGTGTGGAGGAGAAATTTTAAGCACCGACAATGCGGCGGCCGGCTTTTGCAGCTTCTGCGGTGCATCGACGATTTTGTACAGCAGAATCAGCAAGGAGCACCGGCCAAACTACATTATTCCTTTTAAGAAAACAAAAGAGGATTGTAAGCAGGCCTACGCCGATCTGATGAAAAAGGCAATCTTTGCACCAAACGAGCTTAAGGATTCCAAAAACATCGACAGTTTTCGCGGTATCTATATGCCCTATTGGGCTTTTTACATAACACAAAAGGGGCCCCTTCGTCTTCACGGGACCAAATCCCACCGAAGCGGAGACTATATTATTACCGATCATTACAATCTGGAGGGAAATATCGATGCCTACTATAAAGGAATGTCCTATGACGCATCCTCTTCCTTTTCTGACAACATCAGCGAATGTCTTGCTCCTTACGATGTAAAGGGCATGAAGGCATTTACTCCTGCCTATTTAAGCGGGTTCTACGCTGATACCGCAGATGTCGCCTCTACGGTTTATCAATCCGAGGCAGAACAGACTGCCTTTACAGAATCCATGGATCAGGTGAAAAAGGTTCCTGCTTTTTCCGGCTATACCATCGATCCTGCCCAAAGCGGCAACGGCAGTATAAACTCCATGAGCACACGGACAAAAGAGGTGGATCAGGCTATGTTTCCGGTCTGGTTCATGTCCTATCGGAACAATGACCGTGTCGCTTACGCCACGGTAAACGGTCAGACCGGAAAGGTAGTATGTGATCTTCCTGTGGACATCAAAAAATATCTTTTTGGTTCCCTCATTCTGGCGGTGCCACTGTTTGTGATCTTAAATTTATTTTTTACGGTTGTTCCGTCAACGCTTATGCTGATTTGTGCAATCCTTGCCCTGGTCTGCGCATTGATTTCCACCATTGAGATTTCGGCAATTATAAAAAAAGAGGCCGGCTTCGATGACCGGGGTCTCCTCTCTGTAACGGACCCTCAGAAGCTGCAACAGGTAAACCAGAAGAAGGTCACTTCCGTTAAAGCGAAAAAGTCTTCTGTTGGGAAAGGAATTGTACCCATTGTCATCATCGTTTATGTTACTGCTGTTATAGGATTCTCTTTTCTTTCTGTCCTTTCTGATTTTTTAACTGCCAATCTGTTTTGGATTGTACTTTTGGCAGCAGGAATTGTGATTGCAGTAATTGGGTTTAAAAAAATCGAAAAAGTACCGAAACGCCGGGGCATGACCGGGCTGATCCTCTGCCTTGTGGTAATTGGTCTCGGAGCCATAGTAAAGCTTTTTAACCCGGCCTACGATTTTATCTATTACGGGGTCTCCATTATTTCTCTGCTTGGAGTCTTCTTTTCCTTAAAAGAGGTTATCGATGAGCACAATATATTGTCCACCCGCAGACTTCCTCAGTTCAACAAAGAAGGGGGTGATGACCGTGCGTAAGATACGTGTTAAGAAAAAACTGATACAGGCCCTTGCCTTAATTCTGGTATGGACGGGATTCCTTTTCGGTAGTGCTTTTTCCGTTTCTGCAGCAAACGTAAAAACCTACACCAACAGCACCACCGGTTATCAGCTTATTGTAGAAGATGAAGCAGGTCTGTTATCCGCATCCGAGGATGAATGGCAGTCCTTCTATGCCACACTGGGTGAGATTACTGAAAGCTGCAATATTGCTTTCTATTCCACCTATAGCAATCCTTATTCTTCTACGGCTCGTCTCGCTGAAGAAAAAAATGAGGAGCTTTTCGGTGCCGGCACAAATTCCATTATATTTGTCATTGACATGGATGAGCGTGTCATCTATTTGGATTCCATGGGCTCCATGAAGAAATATATCACCAAGGCTCATGCCAATACCATAACGGACAATACCTATCGTTATGCAACAAAGGGTGAGTATTTTTCCTGTGCCAATGAAGCTTTTGACGAGGTACTTACCCTGCTAAAGGGTCGCCGTCTCTCTCAGCCGATGAAATACATCAGCAATGCTTTTCTGGCAATCGTACTTGCCATGCTTGTCAACTTCTGTATTGTAAAGATTCTTTCCGTAAAGCATAAGCCAAACCGGAAAGAGCTTCTTACCGGAATGTATAAAGGGCTTACTTTAAATGACCCACATACCGTCTTTACACATCAGACCAAGAAATACAGCCCGCAAAGCTCCGGCAGCGGCGGCAGCAGCGGTGGTGGCGGTGGAGGCGGAGGTGGCGGCGGTCATTCCGGCGGCGGCCACTCCTTCTAGAAAAGTGTGTACAAAGAAAAAGAGGTGACGAAAATCACCTCTTTTTTGTTTGCCATATGTAGTTTTTACAAATACAGCTTTATTCGACTGTTTTTTCATATCAGAGGTCGTTTTCTAACGAAAACGCCTCTGTCATCTATCCTTTTGTACTTTAACCGCCCCTCTATATATTTTATGCGGTTTTCTCTTGAATGTTCGCTGCTATGTGGGTATTTTATTAATCCCTTTTCGGATTTGTGTTCCTTAGAGTGAATTTTGCTATTTGAATCAGAACGTTTAAAAAGCGTCGGCACTTAATGAGCA
>JBJENM010000050.1:0-59541 GCA_051880175.1 Agathobacter sp.
GTTCAAAATAGTAAGATTGAAAGTTTACCACAGACCGATAGGTGGTATAGAAATGTTCGGGTTGATAGTGTGCCGCTGACTAATATGCGGTATAGAAATGGTTGGATTGAAAGAGTTGTCCTCCACCGGTAGCGGTGGAGGTTTTTTAATTTGCATAATTATAATTTATATCGAGTGATGTTTGACCAATTGGATGGAAAATGCATTGCTTGAAGTAATTTGTTTTTCTGAGATACAGATGTGGTTGTAGAAAAAGAATTTAATAGCTTGGTTAATTCTTTCTTAAGTGACTTAAAATCTTCTTTATCTAGTAAATAACGAAAAGCTATAAGCAATGCAAACATATCGTGCTTTCCATAAAGATATTGTGTACCTTTTTGTGGAATACTCATTTTTTTATGAAGTATGGTATCAGGGATTTCAAATCTGGTTTCAAATGAAAATAGACGCTCATTGTGTGCGCATATATTACGAAAGACGGTAAGTACTTTTAAATACTGAATCAATTCTTTTTCTGAAATGTTGCCATAATGCACACTAACTTTGGATTTTATGCTTGGAAGCATAAAGGAATACATTTTAGAAGTTTGTCCAAGGGTAAGTGTTTTCATAATTATCCACAATGGGACATTCCCATATGTGTTTCTCTGATATACCACATAGCCGTGCTCGATATGACAAATGTACTTAAATACAAGAGAACGGAGATTTTCATCGAATTCATATAGTGCAACATTTTTATGTTAAGTGACAATTAAAGCATTAGTGGCTATCCATAATGGGACGTTACCATAAGTAACAGTATGATGATTGATATATTTATATTGACTTGGTGTTGATATAGCCTTCGACAATGAATTGACAAGTCGCTGTATTTGCCCATTGTTTTTTCGGGTAAGGTTGTAGTTTGTATCCGTAAGATAACCAGACTGATGTTCTCCGTATTTTTCGCAAAAATGGTAGGATATCATTGACTTCATATGTTGTTCAACTTTAAGTATGTATTTCAGAAAAAGAGAACGCAGTTCCTCGTCAAATGTATAGAAAGAAAAAATTTCTTCAAAAGTAACACCATAATAAAACTTTCCGGAACGAAGTGGTTTAAAAGGTTCTTTATATCCGTCAATAAGAGAATAATAGCTGATTTTTTGCAGAATGGTTTTAGCAAAATCAGAGTTGGAAATAGACAATTCTTTGTCATTTTGTAGAAGATCTATCTGCTGTGCATAGGTTAAAAATGTTTGTGCCATCTATCATTCTCTCCTCCCTTATAAATAAAAAAAGGAGCCCACGCATGGACTCCTTGGGCCGCGGGCATCTCGAGTTTCCGCAGCACAACCACTAAAGATAACATACCATCGAAAGCGAAAGCCGTCAAATGGATTTTTAGTGGTGGTAGTAGTTTATGCGTCACAAATCCATATTATTCTATTTATTTTTGCTGCTTCTCGCAAACTACAGGATTTCTATTAGTTTTTCGTAGTAAGCCAGTAATCTCTTAAGCTGTTCTGGATTGCTGCTTTGACAGAGTTTAACCAAGTTGATGGCTATAGCTGGGAAGGGAGTATTATATCCTGTTGGATGAGTTATTTTGTGAATACAATGCGCGATTATTCAGAACTTGCATAAATAAAGAACAATAGGTTTTTAGGTACCTATAGATGCTTGAAACATTAAGTATGGAGGAGTAACATAAGGATATTGAAATTACGGAGGTTCATGATGCAATTTATATGTTACCCTAAATGTTCAACCTGCCAGAAGGCAAAAAAATGGCTGGATGCACACAATATAGAATATACAGAACGTCATATTGCGGGAGTCAATCCTTCCTATGATGAATTGAAGGAATGGTATGAAAAGAGCGGACTTTCACTAAAGAAGTTCTTTAATACCAGTGGTCTGCTTTATAAGGAAATGCAGCTGAAGGATAAGCTTCCTGCAATGAGCGAGGAGGAGCAGTTACAGCTTTTAGCAACAAATGGAATGCTTGTGAAGCGGCCTCTTATTGTAAATGGCGATATGGTGCTTGTCGGCTTCAAGGAAGCAGAATGGGCCGAAAAAATATCCAAAACTGCACCAAATTGTAATTAAAATGCGATAATTAAAGGGATTTAATGGAAGAAAAGGAGATCATTATATGCCGCCAAGCAGAAAAAGTTCCAGTTCACATAGCAGCCGTTCACACCGAAGCAGCTCATCGCATCGCTCTTCCGGTGGGAGCAGTTCAAGACACAGCAGCTCCAGCCATAGCAGCCGCAGCAGTTCTTCTGTCTATATGACAAGAAAGAGAACCAATCAGCCGATTCGTGTGCCGCGGCAGATTCGAAAAAATGCAATCAGTTTAAGTTGCCGTTATCATGATTATGTGTTTTATGACACGCCATGGCAGGATGAAAAAACAGGTATCTTTTATCCAAAAGGATATTATGATGAGACCGGACAATATTATGACGCCAATGATATTGCCTTTAAACGTCCAAACGGCTCCTATACAGCTCACTATACATGTCCGTTTTGCGGTACAGAATTTGAAAACACCTGGCAGGAAGGCATTTATCCGGTGTGTCAGAATTGTGGTGCACAGATGGAAAAGCAGCCTGTTTTTGTAGATGAAATCATACATATTGAAAAATGTAGAGAAAGCAACTCAAACAGCGCGCTTCCCCATATATTAAAAGTAGTAATGATTCCTGTTGCTTTCTACCTGATTGTGTCCTTTCTGTTCGAGGTATTTTTCCGGATTCAGCTGGTAAACAACATACAAGATGTAAGTTCTTCTCATGTAGATAACGAAGTAACGAATCTGGATATTTACGGGGATCGTATCTACTTAATCGACATTGGTAATCAAACCTATGAGATCTGTGATTCGGATGATGCCTATGATAGATGTTTGGAATGGGATTACGGAGCCGATTCTTATTATGATTATGAAAGTAATTGTTATCTCTGGTATAACACAGATGTTGCTCCAAATTTGTGGCAGTACTGGTATGACGATATTGCAGGTGATAACTATTACGGATGGATGGAATGTGAGAATGGTACCTGGTATATAGAGACATCCGACACGGAATGGGCAGAATATACAGGGGATACCTCAAATTTATGGCATATTCAAAACCGGTTCGATGAGTAGTTTGAAAATTAATATAGAGTTAAAATTAGCTTAAAAAGATTAAAAAATATGTATTCACAAATTAAATTAAGTGTTGTATACTATAAATATCTTAACCAGTGATTTGAAAAAAGGAGAGGTATTTATGGATTACAGAGCAGAGTATGAAAAGTGGTGCACGGATGCATATTTTGATGAAAAGACCAAAGAGGAGCTCCGGTCGATTGCGGGGGATGAGGCAGAAATTAAGGATCGCTTTTATCGGCAGTTGGAATTTGGAACCGGTGGTCTTCGAGGCGTAATTGGTGCAGGAACGAACCGGATGAACATTTATACGGTTCGCCAGGCAACACAGGGATTGGCAAATTACATATTATCCCAGAACGGACAACAGAAGGGTGTGGCAATTGCCTATGATTCACGTCTTATGTCACCGGAGTTTGCAGATGAGGCGGCGTTGTGCTTAAACGCAAATGGAATCAAGGCGTTTGTATTTGAGAGCCTGCGTCCGACACCGGAGCTGTCTTTTGCAGTACGTCAGTTACACTGCATTGCAGGTATTGTTATTACAGCAAGCCATAATCCACGGGAATATAACGGATATAAAGTATATTGGGAGGATGGCGCACAGATTACACCTCCCCACGATAAAAATATTCTTGCAGAGGTCGCAAAGGTAACTTCCTTTGATCAGGTAAAGACCATGGAGAAGTCACGGGCGCAGGAGGAAGGCCTTTACCGGATTATCGGTTCCGAACTGGATGACCAGTATATGGAGGCATTAAAGAAGCAGTCCATTCATCCGGAGATCATTCGGGAGGTGTCAAAGGACATTCGTATTGTCTATACACCGCTTCACGGCACGGGTAATCTCCCTGTTCGCCGCGTGCTGTCTGAACTTGGATTTGAGCATGTATACGTGGTGCCGGAGCAGGAGCTGCCGGATGGCAATTTCCCAACAGTGGCATATCCGAATCCGGAGTCACCGAAGGCTTTCGAACTGGCTCTGAAGCTGGCGAAGGAAGTGGATGCGGATATCGTGCTGGCTACGGACCCGGATGCAGACCGCCTCGGCGTTTATGCAAAGGATACGAAGACCGGGGAATACGTAAGCTTTACCGGCAATATGTCCGGCATGCTGATTGCTGAGTACATTTTGCGGGAGAGAAAGGCCACCGGTACACTTCCGGCTAATGGTGCTCTGGTTGAAACCATTGTAACAACGGATATGGCCAAGGAGATTGCCAAGGATTACCAGGTGAAGTTGATCGAGGTTCTGACCGGATTTAAGTATATTGGTGAGCAGATTAAATTCTTTGAGATGAATAACACCTATGAGTATGTGTTTGGACTGGAGGAGAGCTACGGCTGTCTGGCGGGAACCTACGCAAGGGATAAGGATGCCTGTGTTGCGGTCATGATGCTCTGTGAGGTTGCATCCTGGTGCAAGAAGAACAACATGACCTTGTGGGATGCTATGGTGAAGCTTTATGAGCGTTACGGTTTTTTCAAGGAGGGGCTGGAAACCATGACGTTAAAGGGCATGGACGGTGCCGCCCAGATCCAGGCTATGATGACGAAAATGCGTGAAAATCCGCCAAAGAAGATCGGAAACTATGAGGTGCTGGCGCTTCGCGATTATAAAAACGATGTTCGTCTTGATCTGGAAACCGGCAGGAAGACCTCTACCGGGCTTCCCAACAGTAACGTATTGTATTATGAATTGAGTGACCGTGCATGGTGCTGTGTCCGTCCTTCAGGAACGGAGCCGAAGATTAAGTTCTATTTTGGTGTGGCAGGAAGCTCCCTGGAGGATTCTGCCTGCAAGCTGGATGAGCTAAAAACAGCCATGCTGGCATTAGCGGAAAAATAGTATGAGCAAGCAGAGAGAACAGATTAATGTAAGACCGGATATGTCGACGATATCAGACGACTCTGCGCTGCTGCAGCAGGATACAAGGAGCAAGCGGCAGATACTGTCAGACATGAACGGAAAGGAAAAGGCATCCTTTATCGCCGAGTATTATGGAAGAAAAATCGTCCTTGGAACAGTAGGAATAGCGATAGTTATTTTTTTAATGGTGCATTTTCTGTTTCAGAAGGATACGGCACTTTCCATCATTGCGGTGAATACTACGACTATAGGAAAAACAGCAGCGGATGAGCCTGAGTTTTACAGTGGAGTATTGGCTTCCTGTGGAATTGAACCGGATAGTGTGCGGGTGAGTGTGGATAGTGGCTTTGGAGTGTCCCCGGACCCGGATGACAACGTCAGTCAGAGCAACATTCAGGGCATTCAGACCAGACTTATGGCCGGATCGGTGGATGTATTGTTTTCGGATGAGGATTTTTTGTACAGTCTCGGTGAATTTGATTATATGATGGACCTGCGCATGTGCCTTCCTGCTGATGTGCTAAAGACGTATGCAGATGAGCTGGTATATACCAAAAGCATTGAAACCGGTGAGACTTATCCGGTGGGAATTCGTCTGCCAGAAAACCCATGGATTGCGGATACCGGCTGGTATGAAAACCAGGAAGTGGTAGTAGGAATTGCAGAGGGAGCACCAAATCCTAAGGTGGCAGAGACGTTGGTGCTTACTGTTCTCGGAGAAACTGAGTAAACGAGTATTAGAAAGTGAGTAGAACAATATGAGTATTCGATATGATAAAGAGAATCAGGTATTTTGGCTTAATACAGTGCGTACCAGTTATCTGATTGGAATTGTGGATGAGGAGAAATTTGTCGGACATATCTATTACGGCGCAAAGCTTAGGGAGCAGGATGCCCGTTATCTGCTTAGAACAGATGAGGCACCATTCGTTCCCTCTGCCAATGACAGGGAGCGATGTTCCTTTTATGACACCTTTCCCACGGAGTATTCCGGAAACGGAGTGGGGGATTTTCGGGAGAGCAGTATTGCGGTTTGCTCCCGGACCGGGCATTTTGCAGTAATGCCAACCTATGACTCCTATGAGATTATGGAGAAAAAGCCACAGCTTCCGGGACTTCCCTGTGCCTTTGCGGGGGAGGAGGCGGTACAGACGCTGGTGCTGCACTGCAGCGATAAGAGTCTGAACCTTAGAATCGATCTTCTTTATTCCGTTTTTGAAAAAGAAGATGTGATTACCCGAAGTGTACAGATTTATAATTTTTCGGAACAGCCGGTTTATCTGACAAAGGTTATGTCTGCCTGCATTGACATGGATGATGATTCCTATGAGATGCTGGCACTGCATGGCTCCTGGGCGAGAGAACGGCATATCGACAGACAGCCTCTTAGATATGGCAAGCAGAGCGTTTCGTCCAAGAGAGGGGAGTCCTCTCATCAGGAGCATCCGTTTATTGCGTGGATGCAGCCGGAGACGAACCAGACAAATGGAGAGGTTTATGCCATGCATTTTGTATATTCCGGCAATTTCCTTGCACAGATCGAAAAGACACAGTTCAATTCCATTCGTGCGGTGATGGGAATTCATCCGGAGGATTTTTCATGGAAATTGGAAAAGGGAGAGTCTTTTACAGCGCCGGAAGTAGTGCTGACTTATTCTGCAGAGGGTATCGGACAGATGACCCGCAATTTTCATGATTTTTACCGCGATCACATGATTCGAAGCCGGTATACGCATAAAAAACGCCCGATTCTGATCAACAACTGGGAAGCGACCTATTTTGATTTTGATACGGAAAAACTTCTTTCCATTGCAAAGCGTGCGGCAGAACTGGGAATTGAGATGCTGGTTATGGATGATGGCTGGTTCGGACACCGTAACGATGATAGTACAAGCTTAGGTGACTGGTTTGTAAATGAGAATAAAATTCAGGGCGGCTTAAAGCATCTGGTGGAAGAGGTCAATAAGCTCGGGTTAAAGTTCGGAATATGGATGGAGCCGGAGATGATTTCCCCGGATTCCAGGCTTTATGAGGCTCATCCCGACTGGGCGATTCAGGTGCCGAGACGAAAAAATACACTTTGCCGTTGCCAGTATGTGCTGGATCTGGGCAGGAAGGAAGTGCGGGATTACATTTTTGAACAGATTGCCGCAATCCTGCACAGTGCCAACATCGAGTATGTAAAGTGGGATATGAATCGTCAGTTGACGGATATGGGAAGCTTTGCGCTGGAGGCGGACCGGCAGGGAGAATTGAGTCACCGCTATGTATTGGGCGTGTATGAGCTTCAGGAGCGTCTGATTTCTGAGTTTCCGCAGCTGCTTATAGAGAACTGCTCCGGCGGAGGGGCACGCTTTGATCCGGGCATGCTGTATTATAGCCCGCAAATCTGGTGCTCGGATGACACAGATGCGGTGGAGCGCCTGCTCATACAGGAGGGAACGGCGATGATTTATCCGCTTTCTTCTATGGGCGCACATGTATCCGACTGCCCGAATCATACGGTTGGAAGGGTGACTCCTTTTAAGACGAGGGGACATGTTGCTTTGGCGGGAACCTTTGGTTACGAGCTGGATGTCACGAAAATCCCGGAGGAAGATCAGCGCATGATTCCGGAGCAGGTCAAGATGTATCATACCTATAATGATCTGGTGCGGGAAGGTGATTATTACCGGATTGCTTCTTACCGAGAGAATCATCTGTATGACTGCTATATGATTGTAGCAAAGGATCAGTCGGAGGCGTTGGTTACGTTTGTTCAGGTAATAGGACAGCCGAACTATCACAGCAGACGAATCCGGCTTCAGGGATTAGATCCCAGGGCGGATTATTCTCTTGAGGAGAATGGACGGGTATTTGGAGGAGACCTTTTGATGCAGGCTGGGCTTCCGGTAGAACGATTGTGGGGAGATGCCCAGAGTAAACTGTTCCATTTAAAGAGGGTTTGATGAGAGGCAGTTGACAAATACCTGTAGAGAAACTAAAATTAACTTAAATTAAGTAACTCGAGGAAAAAAACATGTCAAAAGCAGTGAAACTGGCTGATATTGCCGCTATTGTGGGTGTAAGTACCGTCACGGTATCCAAGGCACTGTCAGACCAGAAGGGTGTCAGCGAAGAGCTGCGCGAGAAAATAAAACAGTTGGCAGACGAGATGGGGTATCAGTCGCCGACAGCCAATAAGAAGACTGCTCCGGCAAAGCAATACAATATCGGAGTGTTGATTCAGGAAATCTACTTAGACAAATATGCTTCTTTTTATTGGCGTCTATATCAGGAACTGACAAAGAAGACTGTTGCAAAAGGCTGTTTTACCATGCTGGAGCTGGTAAGCAGAGAGGATGTTCTTGCATGTAATATGCCGATGATGGTAAAGGAAAACCGTGCGGGTGGAATTGTAGTCATCGGTTCTATGGAAAAATCATATTTGTTGGAATTGGAGAAAAATGCGGGAGTTCCCATTGTCTATATGGATTATTACGATAATTCCAGATCCATTGATACGGTAATTTCCAATAGCTTTTACGGAAGCTATATGTTGACCAATTACCTGTACGATATGGGACACCGGGATATTGCGTATGTAGGAACCCTATGTGCAACCAACAGTATCACAGACCGGTATCTTGGTTATGTGAAGTCTTTGATGGAGCATGGAATAGAGCTGCGTCAGGATTATGTCTTAGACGACCGTGATATCAAGACTGGTAAAATAGACCTGGATAAAGTGCTGAAGCTTCCAAAGGATATGCCCACAGCCTTTGTGTGCAATTGTGATCTGACAGCAGGTTACCTGATCAAGCTTCTGCAGAAGAAAGGCTACCGGATACCGCAGGATGTCTCCGTGGTGGGCTTTGATAACTACATTTATCCGGGCACCTGCGATATTGAGATTACGACATATGAGGTTGACATTTCAGAGATGGCCCGTAGAACGCTTCATAAGATACTGAAAAAAATAGAAAATGAAAAATATACAGCCGGAGCCTTTATTGTGGATGGGCATCTGGTATGTAAGGATAGTGTAGCTCGGATATAGAGACCGGGGCCTCCTGCCTGAATACAAGCGGGGTGGCTCCGGTTTCTCTTTTAAAGAGATTGATAAAGTGATTGGTATTTTCAATTCCCACCAATGAGCCAATCTCATGTATAGGCAGAGTGGTAGTGACAAGAAGCTGTTTGGCAGCCTCGATGCGCCGGTGATTTACATATTTAAGGGGAGATTCTCCGAAGTAGGAAGAAAATTCACGGCAAAGACGATAGCGGCTTATGTCAAAGTGCTGTTCGAATTCTTCTAATGAGAATGGGTTCTGGTATTCGGTATCTAACAGGTGTTTCATTTCGTACAGATAGGCTGGAAGCTGCTTTTTGCTGCGAGTAGGATTCGCATAATAGGCACAGAGCTCCGTAAGAATATCATTGATCCATTTTGAACGAACAATGACCTGGGAACGTGTGGTGCATTCTTCCGGTGATAGGAGCTTTTGAATCGTGCCTGGCAGGCAGGAGGTCCCCAAAACTTCCGGCGGATATTCCGTATCCCGTGGAATGAGACTGGCATAGTCCTTTAATGGGGCTCCGGCAAAGGCTGCGTGGAAAAAGCTGCACCGCGCAGATGGAAGCTCGCAGGTTATTCGGGCCGGAGCATGGAAAAATAATATATGACCGGCCTTACCCACAAAAGCTTCGCCTTCCATAGTAAGAGTAAGAGAACCTTCATATATATAGAACAAACGATAGCTGGATACTGTGTCCAGTTGAATGGAGCTTCCTCTGCCAAATTCAAATTTTCCGCAGGAAAGCAGATGAATAAAGCTGTCCTGCATCATATCGGGTGAATATGGAAAGAGATATAGATTTTTTTGATTGGAGACAATTGCCTGTTCTCCGGCAAATGAATCCGAGGATAAGGTTAATCTGTCTAATGTCTGTTGATACACATCAAATCCTCCCTGCAGGGGTGTATGTCATTTCTTTACTATCTTAACTATATCCCATAAAAATCCAATAGGCAAGAGTAATTAAATAACTAATTACTTAAAAAAGATTAAAAAATAAACTAAAAATAGGAGTTTATAGAAAAAATAGAACATTTGTATCAGACAAAGTGCATAAAATGTTTTATGAAAAACTGTGCACAATGTGGAATATGATGAAAAAAACAAGAATAAGTGATTAAAAACAAGAATAAGTGATGATTAAATAAATGAAGAATGTATACTTAAATTAGCTTAAAGAAAAGCAACAAAAAAGGAGGACAAAAACATGAAATTGAAAAAAGTTGCAGCACTTGTTCTTGCGGGAGCAATGACTGTATCACTTGCAGCTTGTGGCGGCAGCTCAAGCAGCACCACAACAGGTTCAACCAATGAGGGCGGTACTACACAGCAGGAAAATGCTGCTGGGGAAGAAGTAGCAGAAGAAGGAATCAAGAGCTATGCAGAAATTGATCTGGATTCCGATTTCAAAGATTTGACAACAACAATTACTTTCTTCAGCAACAGAACAGATATGGAAGAAGGTATGGATTATCCTGGAAAGGATTGGCCGGCTTATCTGGCAGACTTTAATGAGTTATATCCAAACATTACGGTAAACATTCGTACATCTACCGAATATGACACAGAGCTGACCAACGCACTTCCATCCGGAACCTATGACACAATTACCTGTATCCGTAATATGGATAAGGCAGATCTTTCTACTTATTATATGTCATATGGCGATTACGACACAATTTCACAGACCATCAACTACGCAGAAAACTCTATGTATGATGGCCAGGTATACGGAATCGCTTCTACCGCAAATGCCGGTGGTATTGTTTATAACAAGAAGGTATTTGAGGAGGCAGGAATCACTGAGATTCCAAAGACTCCGGATGAATTCTTAGCAGCTCTTCAGAAGATTAAGGATAACTGCCCAGGCGTTATTCCTCTTTATACAAACTATACAGCAGGATGGGCATTAAGCGGACAGTGGGATGCATACATTGGTATTGCTTCTACCGGTGACACAGAGTACAAGAACCAGAAAATGTCACACACCCAGGACCCATTTAAGGATTACGGAGATGACACACATCCATACGCAGTTTACAAGATCCTTTATGATGCAGTAGCACAGGGCCTGACAGAGGATGATTACACCACAACAGACTGGGAAGGCTCAAAGCCAATGATGAACAACGGCGAAATCGGATGTATGGTACTTGGATCATGGGCACTTCCACAGATGAAGCTTGCAGGTGATAACCCGGATGATGTTGGATACATGGCATTCCCAATTACCGTAGATGGTGTTCAGTACGCAGCAGCATCTGCAGACAGCGGATATGGTATCAATGTAAATGCAACAGATGATGAGAAGCAGGCTGCACTTATTTTTGTAAAGTGGTTAGTTGAGAGAAGCGGTTATGCATACAATGAGTATTCTTTGCCGGTAGTAAAGGGTGCTGATACCCAGCTTTCCTTCGATGGAGTAGAACTGATCGAAGAGGCACCTGCAATCGCAGGCGAAGAGGATCTCCGCGATAAGATCAGTGCAGAGTCAGAGGTAAACATTGACCTTGATAGCAATGGCTTAAGACTTGCTGCAGTAATCGAGCATGCTGCAAACGGAGATAAGTCCTATGACGATATCGTTGCAGAATGGAACCAGGCATGGTCTGATGCACAGGAGTCATTAGGCGTAGAAGTTACAGAAGAGTAATTTACAAACAGAGACTGGGAAAACTGATATGCCGGACCGGAATGAACAATTCCGGTCCGGTAATTCAAAGGGGAATTTGAGCTAAGAGCTCAAAAGTGGAGGAAGTTATATGGCTGCACAGAAAAAAAACAGCTTTTTAAAATGGGCAAGGAGCAGAAAAGGTCAGCAGGTGCTTATCTGCATCGGGTTTACCGTGATTCCCCTTTTGCTGCTTTTTACATTTACCTATCTGCCCTTTGGCAAGATGGTACAATTTAGTTTTTATAAGATGAAATATCTGACGCCCGTTGACAAACGCGAATTTGTCGGTTGGCAGAATTACATCGATGTATTTCAGAGGGATGATTGCTTTAAGGCCTTGAAACTGTGCCTGTACTATATTGTGGGTGCAATCATTCAGCTTGTTCTCGCCCTGTTTTTGGCGACGATTCTAAGCTTTAAGGTAAAGGGTGGGAACTTCTTTAAGGGAATGATGTTCTTCCCGTATCTGATCAGCGGTATCGCAATCGGATTTATTTTTAAATTTTTCTACACCAGAGGCTTCGTATTGGATACGATTTTGCAGTGGTGTGGATTTGAATTGGAAAATCTTCCATACTGGTTAAAGGACCAGAGTGTAAACAACTGGTCCTTGGTAGCAACCTCTATATGGCGTTACATGGGACAGGAGATGGTGCTTTTTATCGGTGCAATCATGTCTGTGGATGCAGAATTATATGAGGCTGCAAACCTGGATGGTGCTAATAAATTTCAACAGTTTATACATATCATTCTGCCAAGCATCAAGACAATTGTTACATTGAACGTGATTTTGTCTATCACCGGTTCACTCAGTGCATTCGAACAGCCATATGTAATTACCGGAGGTAAGAATGGAACAGGAACCTATTTTGTTATTATGGACAACATTGCACATTCTTCTCAGAAAGTAGGATTGGCGTGTGCAATGGCAGTAGTACTTCTTATCATCATTCTGATATGTGCGGGTCTGCAGCAGCTATTCTTTAAATATGTGTTCCGCGATGCCGATTCGGAGGATGAATCCTACAAAGCAAAACGCGCAAGGATAAAGGCAGAAAAGCTCGCAGTGAAGGGAGGAAAATAAGATGGCAACAATGACGATAAAATCCGGAAAAACAATTTCCATCGGTTCTATTGTGTGGAACGTTGTACAATATATTATTTTAATTTTCTTCTCCCTGGTGTCGGTTGTTCCGATTGTGTCCTGTGTGACTACAGCCTTTAAGACCAAAGAGGAATACCAGTCCACCAATGTAATGACCCTGCCGGAGAGCTGGTTGAATTTCAGCAACTATATCGAAGCTTTCCAGAAGGCCAACATGGGACGTGCGTTTTTAAACTCGGTTATCGTAATGGTGTGCGTGCTGATCGTATCTGTTCTGGTAGGTACGCAGCTTGCTTACATTCTTAACCGGTTCAGCTTTCCGGGCAACGGTTTGATCCGTGGTCTGTTCCTTGTGGCTTCTCTGCTTCCGGCAGTAGCGATGCAGGTAACCGTTTACAAAATCATGTCAGTACTGGGCTTTATCAACCATCTGTATGGATATATTATCATGAGCTGTGGTACGGACGTCATCTCGATATACATTTTCATTCAGTTTATGGAGAATATTTCAAATTCCCTGGATGAGTCAGCGATTGTGGATGGCGCTTCCTACTGGACAATTTACTGGAAGATTATTCTTCCGCTGTTAAAACCGGCTATTGTTACCGCCTGCATTTTAAAGGGTGTGGGTATCTATAACGAGTACTATGCAGCACAGCTGTATTTACAGAGCAAAAATCTTTATACCATCGCACGAAGCCTTTTCACCTTCGTAGGACCGATGGGAAGCCAATACAACCTGATATGCGCAGGTGTAATCATCTCACTCCTACCGGCACTTATCGTGTTCATCCTCTGCCAGAAGCAGATTTACAGAGGTATTACAGCCGGTGCGGTAAAGGGGTGATGGCATGCTAAAGGAAGAAATCAAAAATCATCTGACCGATGCGCTCATCCCGTTCTGGAAAAATTTGCGGGATGAGGAGTATGGTGGCTACTTCGGATATTTGAGCTACGATCTTGTGTTGGATAAAAAAGCAGAAAAGGGCTGTATTCTAAATAGCCGCATCCTGTGGTTCTTTTCCAATGCATATATGGCGCTTGGGGATGAGAGTCTTTTGGACGAGGCAAAGCATGCCTACACATTCATGGCAGAGCACTGTCTGGATGGAGAGTATGGCGGAATTTACTGGTCCATGAATTTTGACGGAACACCGGCGGATACCACAAAACATACTTACAATCAGGCCTTTGCAATTTATGCCCTTTCTTCCTACTATGATGCGTCAAAGGATGTATCAGCAAGGGATCGGGCAATGGACCTTTTCCGGCTGATTGAGGAAAAATGTACCGATGAGCAGGGATATCTGGAGGCCTTTACAAGAACCTTTACGCCGGAGAGCAATGAAAAGCTGTCAGAGAACGGTGTGATGGCAGAAAAGACCATGAACACGTTGCTTCATGTGTTTGAAGCCTATACGGAGCTATACCGTGTCACAAAGGATACAGATGTCAAAAAGCGTTTGATGTGGATGATGGATGTGTTTGCCGAGAAAGTGTACAATCCCAAGAAAAAGCGTCAGGAGGTATTCTTTGATAAGGATTATCACAGCCTGATTGATCTGCATTCCTATGGACATGATATTGAGACCGCATGGCTGATGGATCGCGGAGTAGAGATCCTTCAGGAAAAGACTTACGAGGAAAAAATGGCGCCGATCACCAGGACACTTACCCGGCAGATTTATGAGACCGCGTTTGACGGGCATTCCGTTGCCAATGAATGTGAGAAGGGAATTGTCAATGAAAAACGGATCTGGTGGGTGCAGGCAGAGGCAATCGTTGGATTTCTAAACGGATATGAAAAGGACCCGACAAAGGAAAAGTACCTTAGGGCTGCAGAATCCATCTGGGAGTTTGTAAAAGCACACCTGATTGATCCACGTTCCGGCTCAGAATGGTTCTGGTATGTGGATAAGGATGGAAAACCGGCGGAGGGAGAACCGATTGTAGAGCCTTGGAAGTGCCCTTACCACAACGGAAGAATGTGCTTAGAGGTTATGAGGAGACTATAGTTATGCATGAGAGATATTATGAAGAGTTAGAAAAGCAGGAGAGGCTTTTATCCCGCAAAAATGTGAAGTCGGATTTCTATAACGGTGTGTTTGACCGTTATGAATATCCGGTACTGACCAGGGATATGATTCCGCTGACCTGGAGATATGATCTGAATCCCAAGACCAATCCCTACTTTATGGAGCGTCTGGGTATCAATGCGGTTATGAATTCCGGCGCTATTTATCTGAATGGAAAATATTATCTGGTAGCGCGAATTGAGGGAAATGACCGCAAGTCCTTTTTCGGTGTAGCCGAGAGTGATAATGGAATTGATGGATTCCGGTTCTGGGATTATCCGATTCTTCTGGAGGATGTGTGCCCGGAGGAGACCAATGTATATGATATGCGCCTGACACAGCATGAGGACGGATATATTTATGGCGTTTTCTGCTCCGAGAGCAAGGATACCAGCGTAGATGATCTGTCTGCGGCGGTGGCTGCAGCAGGCATTGTCCGTACAAAAGACCTAAAGCATTGGGAACGACTGGATAATCTTACGACCCTTCGGTCCCCACAGCAGCGAAATGTTGTGCTTCACCCGGAATTCGTAGAAGGAAAATATGCGTTCTACACAAGACCGATGGATGACTTCATTGAGACAGGAAGCGGCGGTGGAATCGGCTTTGGATTATGTGATGATATTACCCACGCCGTTATCGACGAGGAGAAGATGACAAGCCTTCGCAAGTACCATACGATTACGGAGGCCAAAAACGGTGCCGGCGCGACACCGATTAAGACGGACCGTGGCTGGATTCACATTGCTCATGGCGTGCGGAATACTGCGGCCGGTCTGCGCTATGTCATTTATGCATTTGCCACAGATTTAAATGATCCGTCCAGAGTAATCGCAGAGCCGTCGGGACTTTTGATCGGACCCCGCGGTGAGGAACGCGTAGGCGATGTATCCAATGTGGTATTTACCAACGGTGCAATTGTGAATGAGAAGAATGAGGTATTTATTTACTATGCCTCCAGCGATACGAGAATGCACGTGGCTACAACCACCATCGATCGTCTGACGGACTATGTGTTCAACACCCCGCAGGACCCGGGAAGAAGTGTGGAATGCGTGGCACAGAGATGTGACCTGATTCGCAAAAACCTGGAGTTTTTAGAGAAGAATAAGTAATCCAAATAGGAGGAAGCGTATGAGCAAGGTAAAGCTTATGACGCCGCCGGTACCAAATGTACCGTGGCAGGATAGACCGGAGAATCTTACAGATGCTCCAATCTGGAGATATACAGAAAACCCGATTATCGGTCGTAATCCGGTAAAGGGAGTAGCAAGAATTTTTAACAGTGCGGTAGTTCCTTACGAGGATGCGTTTATTGGTGTGTTCCGTGGAGAACAGGTAAACGGTGTTCCGTTTATTTATCTGGGACGAAGCGAGGACGGTATCCACTGGAATTTTGAAGAAAATAAGATTTTGTTTGTAGATGAGGATGGGAAGCCCTTTATGCCGGTGTATGCATATGATCCGCGTCTGGTAAAGGTGGAGGATACCTATTATGTGATCTGGTGCCAGGACTTTTACGGTGCAGCCATCGGAATGGCAAAGACAACGGACTTTAAGACTTTTACGAGAATCGAGAATCCGTTCCTTCCGTTCAACCGGAATGCAGTACTTTTTCCAAGAAAAATTCATGGCAACTACATGATGCTGTCAAGACCTTCCGATAGTGGTCATACGCCCTTTGGCGACATTTTTGTCAGCGAGAGCCCGGACATGGTTTACTGGGGAAAACACAGACATGTGATGGGAAAAGGCTCCAACTGGTGGGAGTCCTTAAAAATCGGCGGCGGCGCAGCTCCGATTGAGACCTCAGAAGGGTGGCTTCTGTTCTATCACGGAGTAACCGGAACCTGTAATGGATACGTGTATTCCATCGGTGGAGCAATTTTAGATATCGATAATCCTTCTATCGTAAAGTATCGCTGCGGCAACTTCCTGCTTACTCCGCAGGAGTGGTATGAGGAGCGTGGCTTCGTGCCGAATGTATGCTTCCCATGTGCAACGATCCATGACAGTGAAACGGGAAGAATTGCCATCTATTATGGTGCTGCAGACAGCTATGTGGGACTCGCCTTTACAGAGCTTGACGATATTGTAGATTATATCAAAGAGCACAGCGAGATCAGTCAGCAGGATTCCGAAATCGGAAGACGCTAAAGGGAGCAGACAATGGAAATGCAACAGGAATTAATCATGCTGAAGCCGGCATTTACCCATAATATATGGGGAGGAACCAAGCTGCGTGACACATTCGGATATGATGTAGAAGGCGAGGATATCGGTGAGTGCTGGGGTGTTTCGGCACATGAAAACGGATGCAGCGTGATCAAAGAAGGCACATATGCGGGAATGACCCTGGCAGAGTTGTGGGAGCAGCATAGAGAGCTGTTTGGCGGTATAGAAGGAGACCGTTTTCCGCTTTTGGTAAAAATTATTGATGCAAAGGAAGATTTGAGCATTCAGGTACATCCGGATGATGCTTATGCAGCAGAACACGAGAATGGTTCTCTTGGAAAAATGGAATGCTGGTATATACTGGACTGCCCAAAGGATGCTTCTCTGGTAATCGGACATAATGCGAAAACAAGGGAGGAGCTAGCATCCATGGTCCATGAGGGACGATGGGGCGAACTGATCCGGGAAATACCGGTGAAAAAAGGTGACTTCATACAGATCGATCCCGGAACGGTGCATGCAATCAAAGGAGGAATTACGCTTCTGGAGACGCAGCAGAACAGTGATATTACCTATCGCGTGTATGACTATGACCGTCTGAGTAACGGAAAGCCGAGGGAACTGCATATCAAGCAGAGTCTTGATGTCATTACGGTTCCGGCAAAGCCGGCGGAGGGAAGCGTTCTTAGGATCGGTAAAAAAGCAGTAAATCAACTGATTCCGTTGATTTCATGCAGCTATTACAAGGTATTAGTTCTTGAAGTGGAGAACGAAGCGGTAGTTTGGAGCGGCGAGCCGTTTTTGATTATGAGCGTAACAGAGGGAAGCGGGACGGTAAACGGAAAACCAATCAAAAAGGGAGACCATTTTATCGTACCCTCTGGATTTGGAGAGCTGACGTTTAAAGGAACGTTGGAACTGATTACATCTACGGTGAACAGTAGATAAGGCTCATTTCAAAAACATCTTTTATTATAATTTTCCCCCCCTAGGAAAACCTTCAGATCAGAAAAAGATCTGAAGGTTTTTTTCTTCCTGAAAAACCACGCATTGCAAGCTGCATAAGTTTATGATAAGATAAGAAAAACGCAATGCGAGCGGAGGTGTTTGAAATGGATACGGCAAAAAGAATAAAAGAATTAAGAGAAAGTACAGGCATGAACCGCAGGGAATTTTCAGAGCATACGGGAATTCCTGTTCGCACGTTGGAAGATTGGGAAGCCGCAAGACGCACTCCTCCGGAATACATTCCAAGACTGCTGGCTTATCAGCTTAAGTATGAGGAAATGATCAAGGGAAAGGAAGAGGAATAATGAATAAAATTTTAGCAAAGCAATTGTCCATTGATTTCTGTTGTACAGAAGAGATGGTGTTGGGTAAAGAAAACATATTTACGGAATATAAGGCGCAGGAAGGAAGACGAATCTTCAACGAATCAGAGTGTTATCTGAAGGTCGCATCCGTAAATGGAAAGATACTGGCTTCCGGGAAAAAAGAAATCATCACTTGGGCGGAAGAAAGATACAAAAACGGAAGCGGTGCATGGTTCATGGATTTTGATAACCTTCGGGAACTGGATGAGAAAATGAAAGAATATGGCTGTCATATCGGGCAGGCCCATCCATTCTATATCGCAACAGAAAAAACAATCGTGGATACAAAAGGCTATGAAATAAAAAAATATGTGGGAGATGAAATTAATCAGTTCCGCGGAGATGACCGTTTTGGTGAAGCATTTATTTTTAGCGATTTACCAAAGGACGAAATCGGAATTGCAGCAATAAAAGACGAAAAGATTTTGGGAATGGCCGGAGCAACAAGTGACAGCAACAGGATGTGGCAAATCGGAATCAATGTGATGCCGGAAGCAGAAGGCCAGGGAATAGGTTCCATGTTAGTAGAATTACTGAAAAATGAGATACTTGATTTGGGAAAAATTCCGTTTTACGGAACCGCAATGTCACATATTGCATCACAGAAGGTTGCTCTGAATGCGGGATTCTATCCGGCCTGGGCAGAGCTGTACTGTGAGAAGAGGGTGTAATTATGAACATAAACCAGATCAAGTATGTACTTACCGTTGCAAAATCATCCTCCATGAGAGAGGCGGCGAGTAAGCTGTATGTATCGCAACCGGCACTCTCAGCCAGCATACGGGAATTGGAGGATGAGCTTGGAATATTGATTTTTGAAAGATCCAACAAAGGAATCTCCCTGACCGAAGCGGGACATGAGTTTATTTCCTATGCAAAAAAGGCGGTTAGCCAGTATGAAATCCTAGAGGATAAATATCTGTCAAAGGATAAAGAAAAGGAACGGTTTTCTGTATCTACGCAGCACTACAATTTTGCGATCTGCTCCTTTACAAATGTGATCCGGGAATGCGACCCGGAGAAATATGTTTTTTCTATCCATGAAACGAAGACCAATGAGGTTTTAGAGAATGTTCGGGACTTAAAAAGTGAGGTGGGGATCATATCCTACTCCGGTGACAATGAAAACATCATGAAAAAGCTGTTCAAAGAATACCAACTGGAATTCGTTCCACTGATGAGGCGTGAAGCCTATGTTTATGTATGGGAAAATCATAAGCTGGCGGGAAGAAAGGAAATCTCCTTAGAGGAATTAAAGGAGTATCCCTGTGTATCCTTCGATCAGAACGATGACAGCAATTTTTATCTGAATGAGGAGGCAATGGGGGATTATGATTTTGCAAAAATGATAAAATCGGACGACAGAGCCACTACCATGGAGATCATCGCACAGCTGGGAGGCTATTCCATCGGTTCCGGAATGTTATCGGAAGAAAACGCCATATTAAAGGGGCTGGTTTCCATTAAGCTTTTAGAAGAAGATCCACTGATCATTGGTTATATCGTGAGAAAAGGCAGCAGTCTTTCTGCCTATGGGAAGAAGTATGTAGAGGAATTGCAGAAATATAGGGAACTGTAAACAGAGCCACTCCAAAAAGGGAGTGGTTCTTTTAAAAATCCTGCAATAAGTAATACTTATCACAAACGATAACTACTGCGTAATTTCCAACCATCCGATTTAATAGTAATATAGTTACATCAAAAGCAACAGGGTGTAAACAAAAAGGGAGCATTACGCAGATGAAAACAATTCTATGCTATGGGGATTCCAATACCTACGGATATCGACCGCAGGATAAAAAAAGATATGAATATCAGGAAAGATGGACCGGAATCTTAAACGAAAAGCTGAAAAGCAAAAACTACCGGGTTGTGGATGAAGGTCTGGTGGGAAGAACAACGGTGTTTGAGGACAGTGTCAGATATGGCAGAAAAGGAAGTGATTTTTTGCTGCCGGCTTTAGAGTCCCATTCCCCTATCGATACCGTTGTGCTTATGTTAGGAACCAATGACTGCAAAAGTATCTATAAGGCTTCCGCCACGGTAATCGGAAAAGGAATAGAAATACTGATCCGGCAGATACGAAGCTTTGATGAGAATATAAAGATCCTGCTTGTATCTCCCATCCATTTAGGGGAAGAAGTATGGAAGGCACAGTATGATCCGGAATTCGACAAAGCGTCTGTCGCAACCTCCAAAAAGCTGAAATCAGTGTACCGCAAGCTTGCAGAAGAATATGGATGCTCCTTTCTTGCAGCGTCAGATGTTGCAAGCCCGTCAGAGACAGATCAGGAGCATTTAAACCGGGAGGGACATGCCGCTTTAGCAGATGCCATATATGAAAAAATCGTAAGCATTATTGCTCAGGAAACTCTCGAAACACTTCGTACAAAATGGGAATCGTCACACCCACAGCAAGGACATCTGCGATAATCTGTGACATTTGTATTCCGGTAAGTCCGGCGATACGGCTGGCAACAACAAGTACCGGTATGTAAAACAGACCACTTCTGGTACTTGCAAGGAAGGAAGCCTGTTTCGCCTTTCCGATACTCTGACAGAGCATATTCGCTGCTGTAGAAATCGGCAGTATCAGAAGTGCGGGTACGGTCATTCGCAAAGCCTTTACACCGATTTCAACCACCCTGGGATCATCCCGGAAGAGTTTTACGATCGGCTCTGCAAAAGCAAATCCGAATATTCCTGTCAGGAACATAATTCCCATACAAAAAATGACGGTAAAGCGAAAAGCTTTCTTTACCCTGTCGTATTTTTCGGCACCGTAGTTGAAGGCTGATACTGGCTGAAAACCTTGACCGATTCCGATGGTGATGCAGAATAGGAAATTCATAATGCGGGATACAATGTTCATGGCGGCGATTGCCGCATCTCCAAAGGAAGCAGCACACCAATTTAAGGACATGCCGGAAATACTGTTTAGTCCCTGACGAAGCAGACTGGGAAAACCCACCGACAGTATCTCGGTATAGCTTTTTAGACTTTTGCTCACAAGTGAAAAACGGATTCTGGTCTGAACCTGCTTTCTTAAAAACGGCTGAAGCAGGATAAAAAGACTCACATACTGGGACAGCATAGTGGAAATCCCCGCTCCTGCAATCCCCATGTCAAGTATTTCTATCAGGATAAAATCCCCTAAAATGTTAAGAATAGCACCGGATACCAGCCCTACCATGGAAAATAGCGCCTTTCCCTCGTATCTTAGGACGTTATTTAGTACACAACTGCAGGTCATAGCAGGTGCGGCAATTAGAATGAAGGTGGAATAACCAATTGCATAGGGAAGAATCGTTACGGTGCTTCCAAGCAATGTCATAAAAGGCGTTATAAAAAGAAGCCCAAAGGTTGAAATGATAATTCCGCACAGAAGGGCCATCGCAAATCCGGTGGAGGCTGTGATTCTTGCGCTTTCCACATCTCCCTTTCCCAGCTTCCGGGAAAGTATGCTCCCGGAACCCATTCCAAAGGTAAATCCAAATGCCTGTATCAATCCCATGAGTGCAAATACCACGCCAACGGCACCGCTGGCGCTGTTCCCGAGGGTGCTTACAAAATAGGTGTCTGCCAAATTGTAAATATTGGTAACCAGCATGCTTATGGTTGTTGGAATACCAAGTGTAATGATTAATTTTTCCACCGGAGTCTCGGTCATTCGTATATATTGCTGTTCTTTCGTTTCTGATTTCATAATGCTTCCTTATCTATATCTGTAAAAAATGCAACATTATTTTATATCATAATTCGTTTCCCTGAAAATCATAAATCTTTTTTCAAAATCTGGCAAATGAAAAAATCCCATTTCGAAAAAGTGTTCCCAAATGAATTTGCATATTCGAATCAGAACCCACTCTCGCTTGTAAAAAGCGTAGCGGTACTAAATTCGCAATAAATTGCTCATTAAGTACCGACGCTTTTTAAACGTTCTGATTCAAATAGCAAAATTCATTTGGGAACACTTTTCTAAAATGGGATATAAAAAATTCTCTTGACAGATTAGACCTAAGTGTGTATATTAATAATAGTAACTGTTACTGATTTTGAAAGAGATGCATTATGATAAAATATTCCAGACAAAGAGAGTGTATTTTAAAAAATTTGCAAAACCGAAGAGATCATCCGACAGCCGACATGGTTTATAAGAGCGTTCGTCTAGAGCAGCCCAATATCAGTTTGGGAACTGTTTACCGAAATCTTTCCTTTTTGGCCGAGAGTGGTCAGATTTTAAAGATTTCAACCGGAATAGGTCCGGATCGTTTCGATGGATTTACAAATTTGCATAATCATTTTATTTGCAGAAGCTGTGGCAATGTTATGGATTTGGATTATATTCCAAGCGAAAATATTATAGAAAAGGCATCCAATGACTTTGACGGAGAGATTGAAGAGTGCGAGATGCAGTTCTTTGGAAAGTGCAGAGAATGCCTTTTGAATAATTAGAACAAAAAAAGATAAAATAGAAAAAATAAAGGAGGACATTAAAATGTCAAAATGGGTTTGTTCTGTATGTGGTTATGTTTATGAAGGAGATGCTGCTCCGGCTGAGTGTCCGGTATGTCATGTAAGCTCTGATAAGTTCAAGAAGGTAGAGGGTGAACTTACACTTGCAGCTGAGCATGAATTCGGCGTATATGCTTCCACAGTAAAGAATAACAGCGAGATCAGCGAGGAAGATAAGAAGTATATCTTCGACCAGTTAAAGGCTAACTTTGAGGGTGAGTGTTCCGAGGTTGGTATGTATCTTTGCATGGCAAGAGTTGCTCATCGTGAAGGATATCCGGAAATCGGTTTATACTGGGAGAAGGCTGCATACGAAGAGGCTGAACATGCTGCAAAGTTTGCAGAGATGCTTGGTTCTGACTTAGAAGGAAACATGACCAACTCTACAAAGAAGAATCTTGCATGGAGAGTAGACTGCGAATTCGGTGCAACCTCCGGTAAGGTGGATCTTGCTAAGTGTGCAAAGAAGAATAACTTAGATGCAATCCATGACACCGTTCATGAGATGGCAAGAGACGAAGCAAGACACGGAAAGGCTCTTAAGGGATTACTTGAGAGATACTTTGGTTAAGCTACAAGCCATGCAAAATGGTAAAAATAACGCCCTGCAAGTTTACTTGTAAGGGCGTTTATTTTTAACATTTTATACGGCGCCAGCCGTCCATGAGGAAGAAGCGAAGCGGATTCCGAATGGAGCATGGCTTGAACTTTTATTGGGCGCCAGCCCTCCATGAGGAAGAAGAGCATAATATAAGGGATGTCCAAGAGGAGTGAGTGCGATTTTACTTGTTCCTCTTTATTTCCGGGCAATTTTATTGACTCTTTTTTAAGAAAAACTGATTTAAGTCATCGCCGCCAGCCAAATTTGTTGACTCTTTTTTAAGAAAAACTAATTTAGGTCATCGGCACCAGCCGAATTCGTTGACTCTTTTTTAAGAAAAACTGATTTAGGTCATCGGCACCAGCCGAATTCGTTGACTCTTTTTTAAGAAAAACTGATTTAGGTCATCGCCGCCAGCCAAATTCGTTGACTCTTTTTTTAGAAAAACTGATTTAAGTCATCGCCAGCCGCCAAATTTGTTGACTTCTTTTTCAGAAACTTCAATTTAGGTCACTTTTGCGAGCAAAATGCAATGACCCTATTTAGAAAAAGTCCAGATTAGGATGTGTGACGTAAGACTGTATCCTCGCTTCTTGAAAGCAATATGTGTAAATGCTAGAATAAGTATGATTCTTTGTACCGAAGTATTACTAACATCGGAGAAAAAACTATAGAATTTCTTGAGTATCCGGGAGCGGAAGGAGCACATTATGGGCACAGTTTTACTTTTTCATGTAAATATCTTTAAATCCAGTCAGATCATCAATTTGTGTAAAGAGCAAAATCATGTGGCTGTTCTGGTTCCAAAGAGCGACTATGCAAAGACGCTGGGTGCGCTGGCAAATATCTCCGGGATGAAGAGCAACGCCGTATACACGGGAGATGAATTTTTGGATGAGATGATGGTTTTTTCAGGAATGGATTCCGATACCATGGATCGTTTCCTTTTGGAATACAAGAAAAACAATATCGCACCGATAAAAAGAAAGGCCATGCTGACACCTACCAATGTGATGTGGTCTGCCGAAAAACTGTATAAAGAATTGGAGGATCATGTTGCAGGAAAATGACCTTGGAGCAGGTGTCCGATCCATAGAAGACCAAGAAGCAAAGAAATTTTCTTTTTTGGTCTTTTTTATTTGGAAAATACTTGCAATTTTATTTCAATTTAGTACAATGGAACTCCATCTGTTTTTTAATCCCTTCTCGAAATGGTGTTCCAGAGAATGAATTTGCATATTGGAATCCGAACGTTTAAAAAGCGTCGGCACTTAATGAGCAATTTATTGCGAATTTAGTACCGCTACGCTTTTTACAAACGAGAGTGAGTTCGGATTCCAATATGCAAAATTCATTCAGGAGCACTTTTCGAAAAGGGATTTTAAAAACGTTTTTTTGAATAGATAAGGGGGGATGAAAGTGAATTGTAAAAAGGAAAAAAGCTACAAAATTCCGGGAACATCAAGGGAGGATGAAGAACAATATCTTCGTGATACCATCCAACTGGCACAAGCGAATCTGGACCGTGAAAAGGAAGGAATTCAAAAGCTGAAAGAAGATGTGGATGTTCTGATGAAGGAGGTAAACAGCTCTGGAGAGAAAGACAGCCTCCTGCTTTGGAACAATGCAAAGGCACAGCTTAAGGAAACGGTAAACAGCCTGACGCGCTACGAAAAAGCCAGAAAGAAACCCTACTTTGGGCGAATCGATTTTTGTGATGAAAAGGGAGAGCAGGACGAAGCCTATTATATCGGACGGGTTGGAATTGCAAGGGCAGAGAAGGAACCGGCAGTCATTGACTGGAGGACTCCGGTGGCCTCTGTTTACTATGAGAATGCAATGGGAAAGGGAACCTACACGGTAAGCTCGGAAGGCACCTTTGAGATTGACCTAAAGCGGAAGAGAAGCTATGAAATTGAAGATGACAAGCTAAAGGATTTTTACGATCTGGATGTGGTAGCAAATGATGAACTTCTGACAAAGTATCTGTCAAAGAACAAGACAGAGGTTCTGGGGGAAATCATTGCCACGATTCAAAAGGAGCAGAACCGGATCATTCGCCGCTCTCCGAAAACAAATATCATCGTACAGGGAGTTGCGGGCTCCGGTAAGACAACGGTGGCAATGCACCGCATTTCCTATATCCTCTATAATTATGAAAAGGATTTTCGGACAGAAGATTTTTACATTATCGGAAGCAACCGGATTCTTTTAAACTATATTACAAGTGTTCTGCCGGAGCTTGATGTATATGGGGTAAGGCAGATGACCATGGAGCAGCTTTTCATCCGGCTTCTCTATGAAGACTGGGATGCCCGGATATATACCTATCACAGTCTGGATAAGAATGATAAGCGAAACTGCGTGAAGGGAATACAAAGCTGGTTTAAGGAGTTGGAAAGCTTCTGCGTAGGGTATGAGCGTGCTCACATTTCCAGAGAACCGGTTTACATGGAAAAAACGGGAAGGCTTTTGATGGGGAGAGGACTGATTGAGACATATTTAAAGGAACATCCTGAGATGTCCATGCAGAGCAAGTGCCTGATGTTAAATGAAATTCTGTATTCCAAATATGAGAATGAGATTTTTGGAAAACATGTGTCTTTTACCTCGGAAGAGAAAAAAAGAATGGAAAACAAGTATCGTTTTCATTTTGGAAAAGACGAATGGAAGGGTTCTGTCTTTGAGGTCTACCACAGCTTTTTGATGGAGCAGAAGGCAAAGGGATACGATATAGACATACCGGAAGAATCCTTTGATGTCTATGATCTTGCAGCTCTTGCATATCTTTACAAGAGAATCAAGGAGATTGATCCCATCCGGGAGGCTACTCATATTGTAATTGATGAGGCACAGGATTTCGGAATGATGGCATACCAATGTTTACATTACTGTATCAGAGGGTGCACCTATACCATCATGGGAGACACCTCCCAGAACATTCATTTTGAATATGGATTAAACGACTGGGATGAGCTTCGCAAATTGATTCTGACAGGAACCAAGGATAAATTCTGCCTGCTACGGAAATCCTATCGAAATACCGTGGAAATTTCACAGTTTGCCACCGAAATCCTGCGGCATGGGGATTTTTCCATCTACCCGGTGGAACCGATCATCCGTCATGGAAATGCGGTAAGCATCGTGGAAGAAAAGGATGAAAGCAGGGTTATTGAAAAAGCCTCAGAGATCATAAAGTCCTGGCAGGCAGATGGCTATGAGACCATAGCGGTCATATGCCGGGATGAGGAGGAAGCGGAAAAGGTTCGGGCAAAGTTAAAAGGGTATGTGAAAATCAAAGACGTGAATCTGGAAGAAGCAGAATTCGGAAGCGGAGTCATGGTTCTTCCGGTTGCCTACACCAAGGGACTGGAATTTGATGCAGTTCTTATCTTCAACCCTTCCAAAGAAAAATATCCGGCAGATAATGGACATGTAAAAATGCTGTACGTGACTGCAACCCGGGCGCTTCATGAGCTTGCGGTTCTTCACAAAGGAAATCTGACTCCTCTTTTGGCAACAAAGGCTCCCAAGGAGAAGCACATGGAAGAATTTGTGATGGATGACTATGGGGAAGATGCGGTTAGAAAGAAACAGACAAAAAAGGAAGAAATCGAGGAATTAAAGGTGGAAGGCCACCGGGATATGAAGGTGAGAAATGAGATCGGGCCGAAAAGAATTGAGTTAAAAGCCGCTCAGCTTCCGAAAAGCCAGGATATTGTTCTTCCAAAACCGGAGGTAAAACCAGTAGCTGGGGAGAACGGGAAAATAAATCCATCCGGTTATAAATATGGGGAAATGCCGGATAACAGCGTTCTCACCGTAAAAGGACATGCCAAAGCAGACTGTGGGGTACGGTGGGTAAAGAAGACAAAAACAGGAGTGGATGTGGCAAGCAGATATGGGGTGCTTACGATTACTCCGATTTCGGAAGAATGTGTGCATGTAACCTTTGTGAAGGGGCAGATGAGCAAACCCCAGAACTGCATATGGAGTGCAAAACCAAAGGCGGGGCTTAGCTGGACGGCAAAGGAGTCTCCGACAGTACTTGAAATATCTACAAAAAAACTGACGATCCGCATAGAAAAAAAGGATGGAGCAATACGCTTCCTGTCGGTGGATAAGAAAGTGCTTTTATCGGAAAAGACCAATGAACCCCGACTGATGGAAGGCGATGAAACCTGGAGCTTCTTTGAATTTGACAAGAAGGAAAAACTAAAAGCCAAGGGCATTCTAAAGGATGATTTGATGGATGTAAGCTTAAAAGCAAGATACATTTCCTTTGGCTCTATGCAGATGCGCATGCCGCTTCTTCTTTCCAATAAGGGTTATGGTATCGGAGTGGCATCCGAAAAAACCGTCCTGTTTTGCGGAATTCCATCCTACGGGCAGTATATCTATACCGATGACGGCCGGCAGATCGACTATTATTTTATCTATGGAGGAACAATAGAGAACAACTTGGAACTTTACAAAAATTTGCAGAATCAGTAATATCAAATTATCGGATGGATAAAAAGAGGGGGTTAGAAAAATGCTGCAACTGATGCTGATGGTGCAGTTTACCAGTATTGTTGTGCTGGCGATGGAGTGTATTTACATATTCTTCCATTGGAATACCAAGGGACATTCCTGCTTATTTCTGTTCTGCGCGGCAACTCTGGTAAACAATGTTGCATATCTGATTATCATGAATGCGCAGACACCGCGGGAGGGAATGATCGGAATCCAATTGTGTTATCTGGGAAAAGTGTGGATTCCGCTGACTTTCTTTATGCTGGCGATGGAATTGTGTGAGATCCGGTTCCCGGAGAAACTATATCAGGGATTGGTCTGCATTCATTTATTTGTCCTTATTCTGGTGCTTACCTGTGATAAAAATAATCTTTTTTACACGGGAGACAGAGGCTGGGAAGAGACGGGAATGTTTCCCCACAATGTGATGGGACATACCTGGATCTATAATGCATATACCGCACTGATTGGGGTGTACATTGTGGTGGGAACCGCAATCATGATCTACAAATTGGTAAAAACCAAGGACAAAGAGATTCGAGGAATTTATATTGACCTGCTCATTGCCGATGTAGCAATGGCAGGGGGATTAATTGCATTTATGCTGAATCTGACGGATGGTTATGATTCCACCAGTCTGGGCTATGCAATTGCAAGCGTGGTGCTGTTTATTGCCATTTTCCGTTCCGGTCTGATGGACACCCTTTCACTGGTACAGGATTATGTGGCAGATACCATTGCAGAGGGAATCCTTGCTGTTGATCTGAATCATAAAATGATCTACTGTAATGAGCCAATGAAAAAAATCTATCCGGATATCAAGGAAAACGCATCGGAAATATTAAGTAATATGGAGCAATGCATAGGGGAACATGATGTACTTCGGATTGATGGTCTGATCTATGAACCGAAATGCCAGCCCTTGTATCAAAAAGAACGCTTAAAAGGATATCTGTATGTTCTTACGGATGTTACAGAAAGATATCGCTATACCGAGGAACTGCAGGAGCAGAAAGAAATCGCAGAAGCAGCAAATGCATCAAAGTCGGCGTTTCTGTCTGTAGTTACTCATGAGATACGGACTCCGATGACCTCCATTGTGGGAATGACGGAACTGATCCTTCGGGAGCCGGATAATCTGACGGAGAAACAGACAAAGTATCTTCGAAATATCAAGACCTCCGGAGACGCTTTGATTGTGATTGTAAATGACATTTTAGACCAGTCAAAAATTGAGGCCGGCAAAATGGAGATTGTTGAAGAACCGTATAAATTGGTTCCTCTTGTGGAAGATGTAAAAATGATTATCGAGAACAGAATCGGAAGCAAACCGATTGAGCTGCTGTACGAGATTGGTGATGATGTACCGGAATATTTAAACGGTGACAGCTTAAGAATTCGACAGATTCTGATCAATCTCATGAATAATGCAGTAAAGTTTACGGAAAAGGGGTATATCAAGCTTACCATCCAATGCGTGGAACAGGAGAGCGGTATTCGAAAACTTAAGTTTTCTGTGAAAGACTCCGGACAGGGAATTAAGCCGGGGGATCTAAGTAAGCTTGGACAGGCATTTACCCAGGTAGACACCAAGCGGAATCATAAGAAAGAGGGGACCGGACTTGGGCTTTCTATCTCCAAGGATTTTATTGCATTGATGGGCGGTCAGCTTGAGGTAAAAAGTGAGTATGGAAAGGGAACGGAATTCTTTTTCTTTCTATGGCAGAAGACTGTAAAACGGGAAGAAATCAGGGAGGAAAAGCAGGCCTGGCAGTCAGAAGCACAGTTTAGCGCTCCGGATGCCAGAATACTGATTGTCGACGATAATGAGATTAATCTTATGATTGCCCAGGAAATGTTAGAACCGGTGGGAATGACTGTTGATATAGCAAATTCAGGACAGAAAGCCATCGAGATGATGGAAGAACAAACCTATCATTTGGTTTTTATGGATTATATGATGCCATATATGGATGGAATAGAGACCACAAAACGAATTCGGGCAAAAGCCAAGGACGAAGAGTGGGATGAAAAGAAAAAGGAATATTTCCGCTTAGTTCCGATTGTAACGTTATCCGGAGATGACTCAGAGAATACGAAAGAACTGTTCTATTCTGCGGGAGTCAATGACTTCATGGCAAAACCGATGAAGATGGTAAGCTTAAAGAATATGCTTTTAAAATGGTTGCCAGAAGAAAAAATAATTAGATAAATATAAAAACAGATTGACAAACATAAAATGATGTGTATAATGATATTATGCAATTAGATAAACATCAAAACAAAAAACGAAATCTATTTTCAAAACAATGTTTCTAAATGAATTTTGCTATTTAAATCAGAACGTTTCGCGCTTTTTACAAACGAGAGTGGGTTCTGAATCAAAAAAGTAAATTCATTAGAAACAAGGATTAAAAAAAGAAAGGCATAATATCATGGAAAAATTTGTAGAAGAATTTCATTCATTTTTAGCAAACTGTAAGGAAACTGTTGCAAAGCAGGTGGAGGAGCTTGTATCGGATGATCGTGCAGACGAGGCGAGACCACTTCGGGCAAAGGCGAATATTTATGATGTGTTTTGTACATTATTTGATGTAGCTTACAAACAGTCCCAGGGAGACTGCCAGGTCTGCAGGGAAAAGTTCCTAAAGCAGGCAGAGAATATTCCTGCAAATTGGAAAAAGTCTCTGGAGGAAGCAAAAGCACACGAAGATATGGAGAAGGTTCTCATTGAGGAAGCAAAGCTTTCGGCAGTAACAGAAATTGTGGAGCATTTCGAAATGATGTATAAATCAGTATAGAAGTGTCAGAATTGCAGAAAGGAGAGCGAAACAATGACAGAACAGGAATCCATAAAGCTATTTAAATGTCTTGCTGATAAGTCAAGACTGCAGATATTAAAATCTCTGATGAAGGAAGAAATGTATGTAGAGCGGCTGGCGGAGCGGTTGGATTTAACTCCTGCAACGATTTCTTTTCACCTAAAGAAGCTGGAAGATGCAGGGGCTGTTACTTCAAGAAAAGAGCAGTATTACACAATGTACGCAATCAACCGGCATATATTTGAGGCAAGCATCCTCGACATTCTGAAGGAGGAATCCACAGAGAGTGTATTGCAGAATGAGCGGGAGGAATTGTATCGAAAAAAGGTGCTGGAATCCTTTTTTGAATATGGAAAATTAAAATCCATTCCAAGTCAGAGAAAGAAGGAACGAATTGTTCTTGAAGAAATCATCAAATCCTTTGAATTCGACAAGGATTATACAGAACGGGAGGTAAATATTATTATCGCGGATTTTCACGATGATTTCTGCACCATCCGAAGGGATATGATTTCGGAAGGACTGCTTGAGCGAGAGAATATGGTCTATCGCAGAAAAAAAATTTGATGTTACTAAGGCAATGGGATCGTGGTTGCAAAATCATGATCCCTCTTTTTTGTATTTCTTTTGACTTTTTTTGAAGTTGAATCGTTATAGTAATTGAGGAGGTGAGAAGCGTGCTTGAGAAGATGATTATGAAATATTACGATGAGATTTTTGGCTATTGCTATCATCATCTAGGAAACAGAGAAGCGGCAGAGGATATTTGTCAGGATACCTTTGTGAGCTTTATCGAGCACGAGGCAGCATACCATTCACGTGGTAAGCTTAAGAATTACCTCTACACAATCGCCCGAAATAAATGCATTGACTATTTCAAAAAGGCTACTCCTATTTTTATGGACCAAATTCCTGATCAGGGGCAGGAGGGCTTTGAAGGAGAGGTTGAAATGAGACAGCTTGTGGCGTCACTTCCGGAAGAGTACAGGCAGGTGATCATACTTCGATTTTTCCAGGATTTGAAGTTTAGGGACATTGCAGATATTTTGGGAACGAACACATCTAACGTGAAATACAAGGTAAAAAAGGCTTTGGAAATGATGGAGAGTGAGGTGGCAAAGAGTGAGAAATAGCCTGGAAAGAAGTTTATACCAATATGGAAAAACCTGCAGACAGAAAAAGAGTCAAAGGCGGGATGCAGTGGTGCTTGGGCTGATGGAGCGTGCAAAAAAAGGGAAATCGAAAAACACCATGTGTGACTTTGTGCTGACGAATCTTGGAATGCTGGGAAGATACTGTCTTGTCTGGCAGGTGCTGTGGTTTGCGCTTTTTCTGCTTGTGGGAATGTCAAAACAGGTTACAAGACTTGAGTTTGAAGTATTGCTTTCTATTTTACCTCCGCTTCTTGTTGTACTTACCGCAGACAATATCAGCAGAATCTATAACCGGAGTATGTTAGAAATTGAGTGCACTACAAAATATTCTGTCACACAGATTGTAATGCTTCGAATGAGTGTGCTTACCTTTAGCAACTATTTTCTTGTATTAGCGGGAATTCTGATCCTGCGGTCCGGCCTGAAGGGACATCTGATGGAACTGCTTTTGTATGGCTTTACCCCCATGATCTTATCGGAAGCAATCCTTATACAGCTCATGAAGCATCTAAAAGGGGAGGAACTGAAAACAGCAGGATTTGCTGTATATGCAGTAATTGTAATTGCCTCAGTAATCGTGAAGATGGGAATATGGAACGCATATCAGATGGAAAATCTCTGGGTATGGCAGATGATTTTACTGCTTGGAGTAGTGTGGATGATTGTGGGATTTATCAGACTGGGAAAGGAACTGTCAAACTATGGAATTGGAAATAAAAAATATTACAAAGAAATATAAAACAAAACCGGCGGTAGATCAGATTTCCGTTACTCTTAAGCAGGGGGTATATGGACTTCTGGGAGCAAACGGTGCGGGAAAAACCACACTGATGCGAATGATCTGCGGAGTCCTTCGAATCGACGAGGGAGAGATTCTGTGGGATGGGGAGAACATAGAAAGAATGGATGAGCGATACCGGGAACTCTTGGGGTATCTTCCGCAGGATTTTGGTTACTATCCGAATTTTACGGTGATGGAATTTATGCTCTACATTGCTTCTTTAAAGGGACTTACCGGAGCGTATGCAAAGCAGAAAACCAAGGTGCTGCTTCAGACGGTGGGACTTGAAAAGAACAGTAGGACAAAAATCAAGGCTTTGTCCGGCGGAATGAAACAGAGACTTGGAATTGCACAGTGTCTGTTAAATGATCCAAAGATTCTTGTTTTGGATGAGCCTACGGCCGGCCTTGATCCGAAGGAGAGAGTGCGCTTCCGCAATATGATTGCAAAGCTGGGAAAGGACCGGATTGTCCTTTTGTCTACCCATATTGTGGCGGATGTAGAAGAAATTGCGGACTGGATTTTTATCATGAAGGAAGGCAGGATTGTAGAACAGGGAACGGTGGAACACTTAAAAGAGGAAAGCCTGGGGGATACTGGAGTAAGCCTTGAGAAGGTATACTTACATTACTTTGGGGAGGAGGATTTGAATGATGCTGCGTTTTGAACTAAGAAAAATATTTGGGAAAAAGCTGAATGTCATTGCAATGATTGCCGGATATGTTGCCATGGCACTCTGCCTTATTGTGCCGATCAATGATGAAAGCTATTACTATGAGGACCGCGAAGAGTATATTTCGGGAATTGAGGCCATAAGGAGGAACCGGGAACTGGCTGCTTCCCAGACCGATTATCTCACCGAAGAATTTGTGACAGACACCATAAGGGAAATTCAAAGTAAGAATATGAATCTGGAGAGCGATGACGGGTATATGGAGGTTTTCCGCCCCGCCGGAGATCTGGCTTACTATCTGGCATTCAGCTATATGGATATCGCATACATAAAAGATGACCTTAACATCTTAAACCGGATTGATCTGTCCGATGGAGGGGCAGATTTTTATGAGACCCGCATGCAGCTCATCAAAGATCATTTGAATAAAGACTGGTCCTTCGGCAATTATACGGAAGAAGAAAAGGAATACTGGATAAATAAGGCCCAGAAAGTGACACAGCCATTTCAATGGGGAGACAGAACGGTTCCCAAGATGGTTCTCATGATCTTTGCCGTGGCATTTTATCAGCTCTTTGTCATTGCAATCTGTATTGCACCGATGTTTGCGGCGGAGAGCGAAAGTGGGGCCGCACAGCTGCTTCTTACTACCCGGCACGGAAAGCGGAAGCTGGTTCTGATAAAAGCACTGGCTTCGTACCTGTTTGCATTTGGATATCTGATCTTAAGCGGAGTCATAGAGCTTGGAGTGATTGGTGCCCTATTTGGTTTTGAAGATATGGCGCTTCCGATCCAGCTTATCGATGCAAAGATACCCTATGAGCTTACCTTGGGAAAAGCGTGTGCATTGCAGGCAGGAATTTGTCTTTTGATTGCCTTTTTTGTAACGGCCTTCGTGATGCTTTTTTCCGCACTTACCAAATCCTCCCTTGCCACCATGGCACTTACGCTTACCTGGCTGATTGCCCCGGCATTTATTCCGGGAAGTAAAACCAATGATTTTTTCAATCACATCAACTATCTGTTTGCAGTTCGGTTTGCAGAGGTGCAGGATGTGCTGAAAATGTTTATTGATTATCAATTCGGAAGCATCGTTATCGACTACATTACAATGGCGGCAATTGTGCATCTGGTGCTTGGTATATTGCTTTTGATTCCCTTAAGAAGGGTATTTATACGGCGGGTTGCAGGATAATTTTATAAAAATCCCTTTTCGGAATTGTGTTTCCGAGAATGTATTTTGCTATTTGAATCAGAACGTTTAAAAAGCGTCGGCACTTAATGAGCAATTTGTTGCGAATTTAGTACCGTTACGCTTTTTACAAACGAGAGTGGGTTCTGATTCAAATATGCAAATTCATTCGGGAACACTTTTCCGAAATGGGATTTATAAAATGTTGAAGACTTTTCTTTTTTTGTTTCGTTCTATCTTTTGAAAGGATGAGGGAGGTGGAGAACATCGATTCGAAAGAGAATTTAATACGGTTGGTCAACCAGTATAAGAATCTGGTTTTCTCTGTCTGCTTAAAGCTTACCGGCGACTATTTTGTGGCGGAGGATATTACGCAGGAGACCTTCATCCTAGCCTATACCCACTATGAAAGCTTTGACGGGAATGCGGAAAAAGCCTGGATATGCAGAATCGCAAGCAACAAATGCATCGATTATCAGAGACAGGCTGCAAGGCGCCTTACCTACATGCCCGAAGAAGAATTGCCTGAGGAACATATGGGTACATCGGAGGACCCTCTTCAGATGTATTTGAATGAGGAGACATTAAAAAAGCTTTCCGATGGCTGTGAAAACCTGCCCAAACCCTATGATGGAATTGCAAAGGCTTATTTTATAGATGGATTGACGGCAAGGGAAATTGCAGAGAAAGAAGATAAAAATGTGAAAACGATTCAGACACAGATTTATCGGGCGAAAGAGATGCTTAAGAAGACAATCAGAAAGGAGGATCTGCTCTCATGATGGAACAAAACTATTTGACTGATGAAGAGTTAAACGCGCTGATCCGGGAAGTGGAAACGTCGGAAATGACAATGGCACCACCGGATCTGCTGGATGATATCCTACAAAAAATTGATGTATCAGAGCTTACAAAGCCTCCGAGAATCCTTCGTATAGAAAAACGAAGGAATGAATTTCGAAGATACTGTCTTCAGGTAGCCTCTGGTGTTGCAGCCGCTGTTGTACTCCTATGCATGCTGCCCGCTTTTTCGGGCGGAAAGGAAATGACAGTTCCGGCAAAGGAGCAGGTTTTGGCAGCCTCTGATGTAAAGTCAAAGGAAGAGGTGCTTGAAAGGAGCGACAACAAGCTCATGTCAAAGCTTGGAAATTCCAGATATTTTGAGTCGTTGAGATTTGAAGGGAACGCAAAGGACTTCTCTTTGGAGGATAGTGTGAAGAATCGTATTTTTAATTGGAGGACAAATCAATGAAACAAAAAAAGAAAAACAAAGCATTTACTTTTATCTGCTCCTTTTTACCGGGAGCTGCGGAAATGTATATGGGATTTATGAAGCTGGGACTTAGCCTGATGGCGTTATTCTTCTTAAGCTTCATGATTCCGGCGATTTTTTCCGCAAATGATGTATTTATTTGTATTGCTTTTATACTGTGGTTCTACGGCTTTTTCCATGCGAGAAATATTGCGTCTTTGGATGATATGGATTTTATGGCGTTTAAGGATCAGTTCATCTGGGAGGAATTTACAGAAGGAAAGCCAATGAAGATTTCCGGGAAAACCGGTCGCAAGTGGTTTGCGGTACTTCTGATTGTATTTGGATGCGGCATATTATGGAGCAGTTTTAGAAGCATTTTCTTCCAGCTTATCCCGGATGAATTGTGGGAAATGCTTTACCCGGTCATCAGCAGAATCCCGGAAACTGTTTTGGCCATTGCAATTATTTTTATCGGTATCAAGATGATTCTTGGTAAGAAGGAGGAGCTAAATGGAGAAGCAGACGAGAACGCATAGAGTCGGGTCCATTACGGCGGGAATATCCCTGATCATACTCGGAATACTCTTTATCCTTCACATTTTTGTGGACTTCTTAAGCTATGGATTCATTCTGAAGCTGTGGCCCTTTATGATGATTGGTGTTGGCACGGAAATGCTGGTTTCCAATTTTTCGGATCGCAAATTTGTGTATGATAAAGGTGCAGTAATTTTGCTGTTTCTGGTTATGATGTTTGCGGTCTGCATGGCCGGTGCAGATTTGTGTCTTTCCCATCTTGCACAGGAATTGCATATGTCCATGTAGAAAAATTGACAAGGATTTTTGTGGGGTATATAATTGGAAAAAGTAAAAAGGTAAAAATAGAGAAAGTCTATCCTGTAAATATGCAGGATAGACTTTCTCTTGCACTATAGAAGAGAGGAATCATTATGGTTGAGCAAAAATATGTGGATTATGCGGTAGACATGACAACACAGCTTCTTTCCATTGACAGTCCCACCGGCTATACGAAAAGGGCTGCAAAGTTTGTGGCAGAAGAGTACAAAAAGCTGGGATACGACCCGGTGATTACGGTAAAAGGCGGAGTGCTGGTGGACCTTGGCGGAAAAAAGAAAGACGATGGGATTGTGCTGGCAGCGCATGTGGATACCCTGGGAGCAATGGTAAGTGAAATCAAGTCCAACGGAAATCTTAAGGTCTCTGCACTGGGAGGAATGAATCCGAATAATGCCGAGGCAGAAAACTGTCGAATCGTAACAAAATTTGATGGTATCTACAGCGGAACCTTCCAGTTGAACAACGCATCCATTCATGTAAACGGAGAGTACAACGATACCAAAAGAAAGTACGATGATATGGAGGTTGTCCTGGATGAGGCGGTAGAGAGCAAAGAGGACACGGAGAAGCTTGGTATTATGGTGGGGGATTTTGTCTGCTTTGACCCGCGAACTACCATTACGGAAAGCGGATATATCAAAAGCCGTTTTTTGGACGATAAGCTAAGTGTAGGAATTTTGTTAAGCTATGCAAAGTACCTGAAAGAAACTGCAGTGGAATTAGAGCACAGAATGTATCATTACATTACGGTTTATGAGGAAGTGGGGCATGGCGGTGCTGCATCCATTCCGGAAGGTGTCACCGAAGTGATTTCCGTGGATATGGGATGTGTGGGAGACGGACTGACCTGTACGGAACGGCAGGTTTCCATCTGTGCGAAGGATTCCCGGGGACCATATAATTATGATGTGGTTACCGGACTGATCAAAGCAGCAAAAGACCATGCAATTGATTTTGCGGTAGACGTGTATCCGTTCTATGGTTCCGATGTGGATGTTGCCCTTGGTGCGGGCTATGATATCCGCCATGGCTTAATCGGTGCAGGAGTGTATGCCTCTCACGGATATGAGAGAAGTCACAGGGATGGAGTAAAGAATACCCTTGAACTTTTAATTGCTTATTGTAAATAGGAAAAAGAGCCGAAGAAATGAGTCATTTACAGAAGAGTAAACAATACAGAAAACGAATTCTGATATTGCGGGTGGAAGAAATTATTCTGGTGGTATCTGCCATTGTCCTTGTAGGTGTGATGCTTTATCTAAAACAGTATATGGTGGCGTCGGATACCGCTATGGGCATGGAAAGCAAGACGGAGTATGTGCCCGCTGCAACACAGCTGGAGGAAGCAGAGGCTGCTGCCGGACAGAACAGGTTTCAGATAGATGTCATAAATGGAAATGGGGACTCCGGAAAAATCCAGAACATCAATTCCGACGAGGCAATGCTGATTATTCAGGAGGAAATCCTTCAGAAAGAGATCCATTTTGACACGGAAGCAGAATATGAATGGCTGCAGTCCCATAAAGGTCTGTTCCCAAAAGAGAAGGTGGAAGCGGCAGAGGGAAATGCGGGACTCATTCATTTTTTATATCAGTATGGGAATGAAGAGTACACCTTAGGGGGAGGATTTGAGCTTACCGATGCAGAGCTTTCGGCAGATATTCCTCTTCTGATGCAGTGGGATGAGAGATGGGGCTATGAGGAATACGGCGGTTTCAATGTGGGAATATCCGGATGCGGACCGACCTGTCTGTCCATGGTCCTGATCGGTTTTACAAAAGACGAACAGTTGAATCCCCTAAATCTGGCAGATTACGCGATGAGTCATAATTATTATTTAAGCGGAACGGGAACGAAGTGGGCGTTTTTCTCAGATGTATCAGAGTTGTATGGAATTACCTGCAATGAGCTTTCCGTGACAGAGGAAGCGATTACGGGGGAACTGAAAAAAGGGCATCCGGTGATTTGTAGTATGCGCAGAGGCCAATTTACAAGGGCAGGACATTTTATCGTTCTGACGGAAGAAAATAATGGTGTAATTACTATCAATGATCCAAATAGTCTGGAATTAAGCCAGAAGGAATGGTATTTTGGCGATATAAAAAGTGAAATTGCTCATGCCTGGAGCTTTGAGCAGTAAAAAAGAGGAAAAATAGGTATAACACCTAGTAAACACAAGGTTTTTTGTGTATAATATAGGAGACTATGCATTTGCGTAGGCTCCTATTTTTAGGAACATTTATAACAATTTTTTAGAAGATGAGGAAATGAACATGAGTAAAAAGCACAGAAGAGACGTTATTATTGCCCGTATCGTATTCGTAATATTTTTGCTTGTTATGGGGGTGTTGATTTGGAAGCTTGCTGCATGGGGAATTGAGAAATTTGTTCCGGAGAAAGAAACCACGCAGACACAGACGGAGACGGAATCAGAGACAGAGACTCAGCAGTATTTTGTAATTGATCCGAATGCTCCGGTAATAGAGACGGAAGTCGAGACAGAGACAGAAATCGAGACCGAGACGGAGGTTGTAGAAGTCAAGGCCAAGACGACTACCGGAATTCGAATGAGAAAAGAGCCGAATACAGATTGTGATATTCTGACGGTAATCGGAGAGGGAACAGAAGTGACCATTATTGGAGAAGAAGGCGATTGGTCACAGATTACATTTAACGGATTAACAGGCTATGTAAAGACGGAATATCTAAAAGTAGTAGAGTAAAAGTAAAATACAAATCCGTTTTCGGAATTGTGTTCCTGAGAATGAATTTTGCTATTTGAAGCAGAACGTTTAAAAAGCGTCGGCACTTAATGAGCAATTTATTGCGAATTTAGTACCGCTACGCTTTTTACAAACGAGAGTGGGTTCTGATTCAAATATGCAAATTCATTCAGGAACACTTTTCCGAAATGGGATAAATACAAAAGAAGCGTAGTGTAAATGTGGAGGTATCGGATGGAATACGGAAAATTAATCTCTTATTTATCCAGCGGAAATCAGATTCAGATTTCCTTTGAAAAGCAGCAGGTCATCGTGGAAGTGATCACCGATGAAATTATCAATTTTTTTGTCCCGACATGGTCTAAGGATCATCGCTCCAAAGCAATCGAAGGGGATAAGAAGAAGCCCACGGTTTTTTCTACAGGAATGGAAAAGGAATGTCTTGTAATCTCAACGGACAAGCTTGTGGTTCGGATAAAGGATGATTTTGTAACCGAGATTTTAAACAAAGACAAAAAGGTACTTTTGCAGGACTACTGCGGCGCGGTCAAACAGGAAGAGGCGGTCAGCCAGAAGCTGATTGACCTGCTGGAAGCAGAGGGACATGATACCTCTGCACTTGCCGAAAAGAAGCATAAAGTAAAGACGGTAAAGGTATTGGATGCGGAGGATGTCATCTACGGACTCGGAGATAAGACCGGCTTTTTAAACAAGCGCAATTATGAATATGAAAACTGGAATTCGGATATTCCACAGGCACATACGGAGGACTTCCATGCGCTGTATAAGTCCATTCCGTTTATGATGTGCAAAAAGAAGCAGGGCGTGTATGGTCTGTTTTTTGACAATACCTTTCACAGCTATTTAAATCTGGGCAAAGAAAACAGCGGGTATTTCTATTATGCTGCGGACGATGGAAATTTAGATTACTATTTTCTTGGGGGAGAACATCTTACGGATGTAATCGCAAACTATACCTACCTGACGGGACGGACTCCGCTACCACAGCTTTGGACACTGGGATTTCATCAGTGCCGCTGGGGCTATGAGTGCGCAGAGGATATCCGGGAAGTAGCATTAAACTACCGGAAGCTTTCCATACCATGTGAATCGGTACAGTATGATATCGATTACATGGAACAGTACAAAGTGTTTACCTGGGACGAGAAAAACTACGGAAAGAAGGGCGAGCTGTTTGATGAGCTTGGGAAACAGGGATTTAAGCCGGTTGTAATCATTGATCCCGGAACAAAGCTTGAACCGGGCTATTTCATGTATGAAGAAGGAATGAAGAACGGATATTTTGCGAAGACTAAGGACGGAGAAGTCTACGTAAACGAAGTATGGCCGGGAGACGCAAATTATCCGGACTTCGGCCGAAAGGAAGTCCGGGACTGGTGGGGAGAGCATATTTCCTTCCTGACAGACATGGGCGTACTAGGAATCTGGAATGACATGAACGAACCGGCAAGCTTTCGAGGACCGCTCCCGGAGGATGTGGTATTCTGTGATGAAGACCGTGTGACAAACCATGCGGAGATTCACAATGTGTATGGTCACTTTATGGGAAAAGCAACCTACGACGGATATAAAAAGCATACCGGAAAGAGACCTTTTGTAATTACAAGAGCTGCATATGCGGGAACACAAAAGTATGCATGTGTATGGACCGGGGATAATCAGAGCCTCTGGTCCCATCTGCAGATGCTGATTCCACAGCTTTGCAATTTAGGAATGAGTGGATTTTCCCTGTGCGGAACCGATATCGGCGGATTCGGCGCAGATACGACGCCGGAACTTATGTCAAGATGGATCGAGGCGGCAATGTTTTCTCCATTTTTCCGGAATCATTCCGCAAAGGGAACGAGACGGCAGGAGCCATGGATGCTGGGAGAGCAGGTGGTGGATATTTACCGGAAATATGTATCTCTTCGCTATCAGTTTTTGCCGTATTTATACGATTTGTTCTACCAGGGAGAAAAGACCGGACTTCCCATTATGCGCCCGCTGGTACTGCACTATGAGGATGATGAAAATACGAAGAATCTGAATAATGAATTTTTGGTAGGGGAGAATATTCTTGTTGCTCCGGTGGTAGAACAGGGCGCTACGAGAAGAATGATCTATCTTCCAAAGGGAACCTGGTATGATTTCTGGACAAAAGAAAAAATAGAGGGTGGCACCTATATTTTGCGGGAAGCTCCAATTGACGTATGTCCGATGTACATCCGGGCGGGAAGTATCATACCGATGTACGATACCCTGCAGTATGTGGGGGAAGCACCATATGAGAAGCTGATTCTTCTGACAACTCCGGGGGAATGTGTATATGAGCATTTCCATGATGACGGAGAAACCTATGGGTACCAGGATGGTGCATATACCCTGTATCGTTTCTCAAAGTCGGACAATGGCAGTCTTTTGACAGAAATCGTAAAAGCTGGATACGGACAGTACAGACAGATCGAAGAAAAACCTTTGGAACCATAGAAAAAGCGTGGCATATGATACAGTAAGGATCATTTGGAGAATTATTGTGAAAGCACCTTTTTATATGACATACCCAATACAGTCGATATACGAAACGGAACTGGAATATGAAAGAGATATCGAGCGCATCCGGGAATATTATCCAAGAAGCGTAAGGCGATTATTGGAATTGGTGGAGGATCGCTGTGATGAGCTGGAATGTGAAGGAAGCCGGATGTATGACGAAAATCCGGACCGGTATATGCTTGAGAAGGAAGTAGACGCCATTTGCCAGCGGTGTGAAGAAAAAAATATGATGATAGGGCAGGATTTGAAGGACATTGTAAGCGTACTGTTCTACAATGAACTCTATCGAAGAAGATGCAGGTTTCGAAGGTGCCATAAGTGGTGGTAGGAATCTGCCGGAGAGTCCTATGAGACTCTCAATCAATAGGACAAGGTAGAAGTATGAGAAAAAAGCTCATTAAGCCAATTGTATTGTTTGTCGTTTTTATTGGCGCGCTGATTACATTTAACATTTTGACAAACCAGACAAATGAAGATTTGACCATGGCAATGGAGGAGGCTTCTCTCCCGGTCATCTATCTCATGCAGGGAGATTATCTGGGCAATGAAATGCATGGGTATGTAAAGCAGATGAATCCGGTCAAAGTAAGGGATTCCATCATGCCCATTGACAATGAACGTACACTTACGGTGCGCGTGGATACCTATGGTGCCGACTTGGAAGAGGTTACCTATGAGATTCGAAGCCTAAATGGGGAGAGGCTGATCGCGGATGGTGAGCTTGAAATCTACAATACCTCCGGGACAAGGCGGTATGCAGATATTACGGTTCAGAATCTGTTGAGTGAAGAGGAAGAATATTTACTGTGCTTTCTTGTGAGGGCGGACGGGAGAGAAGTCTATTACTATACAAGATTGATGCAGACAACACAACTTCACACAGAAGAATGCAGAGAGTTTGCCCTGAAATTTCATGATTATACCTTCAGCTCCAATGCTGCCGAGTTTATTCCGACGTATATGGACCCGGCAACCGGTGATGCTACAACCTTAAATTATGTGGATCTAAGCTGTACCTTAAAGCAGATTACCTGGGCTAATTTTGATTGCAAAAAATTGAGTGAGCCGGTGGTATCCTTTAAAGAAATCAATGATTCCTACAATGTACTGACACTGGATTATGTTGTGACCTATACAAATCCGGCAGGCGAAATGGAATTCTATAATGTGGAAGAGTACTATCGCTTAAGATATACCGAAACAAGAATGTATGTGCTTAATTTCGAGCGCCGCATGAACCAGATATTCCGAAGCGAGAACAGCTTTGTGTATGATTCTACAAATATTCAGCTCGGAATAAGAGATGCGGATGTTATGTTTTCCGCCAATGAATCCAACAATGTCATTGCCTTCGTGCAGGAAGGCGAATTGTGGTGTTATAACGTAGATGCCAATGAACTCTCGAAGATCTATAGTTTTCGCAGCGTAGAGGGAATTGATGCGAGAGAAAACTGGGGAGAACACGATATCAGTATTGTCCGGGTGGACGAGGCCGGAAGTGTGGATTTTATCGTCTATGGCTATATGAATCGTGGAGTCCATGAGGGAGAAGTTGGAATTGGCGTATACCATTACGATGGTCTGGTTCATACTATAGAAGAAGAGCTGTTTATACCAATGAATATGTCCTATCAGGTGCTAAAGGCCGAGTTGGGGCAGCTTATGTATGAGAATGAACAGGGTATTTTGTATCTGATGCTGGATGGAAAGCTGTACCAGATCGGGCTTGCTTCCATGAATGTGGAGTGTGTGGTTGACAATTTAAGAGATGGATATTTTACAACCTCCAAATCCAATCGGTATCTTGCCTGGATTGATACAAAGGACAAGTACTGTGCAGAAAAAATTTATGTTATGGATTTAAAAGAAGGGACCACCAATGAAGTGAGGGAAGGCTCCAATAGTTTTATCCTTCCACTAGGCTTTATTGACGAAGATTTTGTGTACGGAATTGCTGACAAAGCAGATGTTTTGGCAGATGCCGTTGGTAATTATACATTTCCAATGAAGGCTCTTAAAATCTTAGATGTATCAGAACAAAAATTCAGTACTCTAAAAAGTTATCAGCCGATATCCGGATATATCAGTGATATTGAATTTGAAGATAATTCCATCCTTGTAAACCTCATGTCGGGGAGCGAAGGAAATTATACTTCCACCGGAACAGATACCATCTTAAATCGTGATGCAAAGGAAACCGGAACCATCGGGGTAAAGTCCATGGTAACGGAGGTGAAGGAAACCCAGTATCAATTGGAAATCGGTGTGGCCATCAACGAAAACAGCACAAAGCGTATCACCTCAAAATATGTATTGGCGGAAGAGCAAAGCTTAGAGCTCTCCATCGATGAAACAAAAGAACGCTACTATGTGTATGCAAAGGGAGAGGTCTTTCTGGCAACAGACAGTATATCCGATGCAATCATAATGGCAAATGAAAAAATGGGTGTTGTCATAGATTCCAAACAGCAGTATATGTGGAAGCGGGCGAGAAAAACGGCCCAGAAGCCTTTTACAAATCTGGTCGTAAATGATGCGGATGCAGGCGCAGGATCTGTAGTGGAATGCATTAGTGCGATGCTGATGCGTGAGGGACAGGGTCTAAGCGTGTGGGAGCTTGTGGAAAATGGACAGTCTCCTAAGGTTGTATTGGAAAGCTCCATGAAAGAGGCAACGGTTTTAGATCTGACAGGATGTAATGTAGAGGAAGTGCTGTATTATATCAGCAATGAGAATCCCGTTTTTGCAATGACAGGAAAGGATAGTGCGGTGCTTATCGTAGGATATACCTCAAGTCAGATTTTCTATTTTGATCCCGCAACGCAGGTGACGAGTTCGTTAAGTTACGATCGGGCACAGGAATGGTTCGAAAATGCGGGAAGTGTATATTTAGCGTATTTGGATTAAAAAGCGTTGTAAATTTGAACAATTCATCTGGACATTTCCTTTTTCCTTCGTGAATTTGTAACAGAAATGATATTCAGGTATTGCGGAAGAAATGAAAGTGCGTTATATTTCATAAATGAAACAGAAAACGCATTTTGAAAAGAGGCACTACGATGAGCAAAAAGAGTATCGTTGTATCAAACGTATTAGAGGAACATGAGAATCCAATCGCAGAATTAGTTCAAGTAGCTTGTAGCTTTGATAGTGAAATTATTCTGGAAAGCGAGAATCGTCGAATCAATGCCAAGAGTATTATGGGAATTATGGCATTTAATCCGACAGACGGAATGTCCCTTGATATTGTAACTGAGGGCGCAGACGAACAGGAAGCACTTGTAGCAATTGAAAAGTTTTTAGTTTGTGAATAGGATGTGTGTTTTTAGAAAACAAATCCCGTATATATGATTCGTCATATATACGGGATTTTTGTGATGCATTCAGTTTATTCCTGGTCGGGGACTTCATCTTGTGTATTGAGACTGTAGCCGGACTTTTTGTTGATTGTAGCAGTTCTTCCAAATTGTACTGCACTCCGAAGGTACTCCAGACGTGGCTGAATGTGTTCGGGATTGGTAATCTTGTCAAGCTCCTTTGCAATTTCATAGTCCTGCAGGATGATGGAAGCGTGAGTTACACGATCCTTCATCGGAACCTGTAAATGTGCGAGCACCATCTGCATGACTGCATAAGGAGAGCTTCCGTGCTTGCCATGAAATAGGAAAAGTAAGTCTCTTTTTAAATCAATGGGCATTTCTGCCATAATCAAATCCAATGCTTCGGACACCTGTGCATCTGATACTTCTCGTCCAACAGAAAGGTTATCCTGATTCATTATATTGGGATAAATAAATTCATAATAGTATGGCATAGGATTAATACCTAATATATGAAACCATTCGCTGGCCTGGAAAAGCGTGGGAGAACTGGTTCCCTTCTCCCAATTCTGAATGGTCTTCTTGGACACCCCAAGTCCAAGGGCCATATACTCCTGCGATACCCCTGCATCAGCACGGGATTTCCAAAAAATTTTTGAAAATCTTTTTGCACGGTCAATTCTGTTTTCTTCCATACTTTAATCAAACTCCCTTATATATAAATTATAATATGAAATCAAAGGAAAAAAATTACGCCATTTTCTTTGGAAACAGAGAGAAAAGTTTCTCCTATAGGGAAAAATAAAAAAGAGAAAATGAATTCCTCCTCGAATCGTAAAAAAAAGTGTCTTCTCAAATCCTGACTAATTGTCATATTTTTTTTATTATAATCATACAATATAATAATGTCTTTGTCTTTTTTTTAATTATATAGAAAAATGATAAAGCATTTATATTTGCATGTCAATAATGTTTTTACAACTATCGTCACGTTGCAAGCAAAATTTGGGAAGGAAGGGATTCGCATGACATTTAAGGAGGCGTTAGTTACAGAAGTAAACAGTGGAATGTTGACATTAAGCAACCACAATACGGACAATGGTTTTTTAAGTCCGAAAAGTTACATTACGGAAGGGGAATTGAAAAAATCCGGATACGAACCAATAGGAATCTGCTTAAACATTCCGTTTAATCCGCATCCATCAAAGCAAATTGCATTTGTTTATTTAGTGGATGGAGAGCCTGTGTGGTGCCATATGCCACAGACCTGTTGGTATAACTTTCTATATGATCTGTATGGGGCAGAGAAAGTAGAAGAGTTAATCGAAAAAAAAATAAGATATGGGGTTGACAAACGTTAAATCATCATGTAATATGATTTCGTTGTCAAAACGCGGGTGTAGTTCAATGGTAGAACACCAGCCTTCCAAGCTGGATACGTGGGTTCGATTCCCATCACCCGCTTTTTTTCATGCCTAAAATTAAATCCCGTTTCGGAAAAGTGTTCCCGAATAGCAAAAATTATATCCCTTTTCGGATTTGTGTTCCTAAGAATGAATTCTGATTCAAATATGCAAATTCATTCGGGAACACATTTCCGAAATGGGATATAATTATTCTCAGGAACGCAATTCCGAAATGGGATTTTTATATTACAGATACGGAAGAATATCCTCGGTATAACAGCGAAGTGCCTCACCGACGCTCCAGGCCTGGGCATAGCAGCCTCGTCCATGATGCGGGGCATCCCCATCGAATATTTCGCAGATGGAGCCAATACAGTTTTCCCATAAGTGGTTTTTCATTGGTTCCAAATAGGAAAGGGCCTGTTTTACAGCTTCCCTGGAATGATGGTTTACTTTCAGGTAGGCGGTAATAAATCCACCCATCAAAAATCCCCAGGCAGTTCCCTGATGATATGCCGCGTCCCGTTTTGGAAGAGCGCCAAGATAAATTGGATGATAATCCTTATGATCTCTTGAGAGGGAACGTAAACCGCAACCGGCATAAAGCTCCTTTTCAACAACTCTTACCACAGAGGCAGCCTTTTGGCTGTCTAACATGGTATAAGGGAGGGAAACGGCATAAATCTGATTCGGTCGGAGACTGTCATCTTTTTCACTGCCATCTATTACATCATAAAGACACCCTCTTTTTTCATTCCAAAACTCCTCACAGAAGGACTGCTTCACTTTTTCCGAAAGAAGCCTATACTCGGTGGTCTGTCCGGCGAATACTTCGGTATCGTCATAATGTCTGGCCAGCTTATCCATAACGCAGAGCGCGTTGTACCAAAGGGCGTTAATTTCTACCGGTTTGCCGTGTCGGGGAGTAACCACCCATTCACCCACGCGCACATCCATCCAGGTCACCTGATCCAGTCCGCTTCCGGCATGAATAAGACCATCCTCTTCCATATAGATGGAAAAATCCGTTCCGGATTTGTATGCACCGATGATTTGTTTTAATGCAGGGTAGATATTTTCTCTGATAAATCCGTAGGCTTCATCGGTTCCGACATAGGTTAAGTACTGGTCTACGGCGTAAAAATACCAAAGAGAGGCATCGGCGGTATTGTAAAGCGGGGCCTGCCCATCATCCGGGAACATATTCGGAATCATGCCGTGATGTACATATTTTGCAAAGGTTAAAAGAATTTCTTCTGCTTCTTTAAACCGCTTGGTGGACAAGGTAAGACCGGTAAAGGCAATCATGGTATCCCTGCCCCAATCCGTAAACCAGGGAAGCCCTGCAAGGACAGTGGTAAGTCCGGTAGAACTACGCTTACACAGGAACTGGTCAGCGGCGAGGGTAAGTGCGTCTGCAAAGGCATCGTCTTGATAGGATGCTTTGGAAAGTAACTCAGCGACATAGTCTTTTTGGGACGAAACTGCACGGAAAGCAAAGTCCTCTGACACGGCAATCGGTGTCTCATCCTTTTCATACCCGACCTGGCAGAGAAGGGAAAAACGTACTTTGCTGTTGGCTGGAATCGTCAGGGCAATGTCATAAGGTGTGTAGTGGCAATCCAGTCCTGCTACTTCATTGTCCACTTCTGTCTGAAGCTGGATGTCGACATCGAACAGCTCCTCTCTTGAAAGAATTTCACCACTGCTGATACCCACCCAGATAAACAGACCTTTTGGGGCAGATGCCGGATAGAGAAGAAAGCCTTTTCTTCCATCTTCCGCTAGGATTTCCTGTGAAAAATCAAGAGAGGAGACAGTAGAGCTTGTGCTGTGCTCGCGGTAATTCATGTGGGGAGTAATCACAAAAGCAGTTTCCTCACCGGCGTTTTCAATGGTATATGCCAGTGCCGCCTGATTCTTGCCATGAATAAGGGTAAGCTGTTTTTCAACGGCAAGAGAACCCGCCTGATAGGAAAAGGACACCGTTCCGTCATAGGAAAAATTTGTAAGGAACTGATTTCCCTTTTTATACAGGGAAGAACGGGCAGGAATACCTTCATCTAAATACTTTCCGGGAAGGATATCTCCGGCATGCTGTGCTGCTTCCAGATCATAGAGCGTATTTTTCTGCATAAAGCGCTCACTGGTCTTCGAAAATACCACATAACGCTCCACCGGTGGATGAAGACTGGCAATCAGATATCCCTGATGGGTGCGATTCTGTGCACCCAGAATGGATCCGCCTGCATAGCCGCCAAGACCATTGGTAAGGGCCCATTCTTTATAAATATTCTCTTCAAAGTTCTGCAATTGTTCTGCATCAAAGGAAAAAGTCATAGACACCTCCGCAAATTTATATTGTATATATTGTAAACGATATTCCATGAGATTTCTATGAAAGAATGAAAATCCGAATCACTTATGTTCTGTCTTTAGGGTCTTCTTTTTTTGATAGTGCGATTGAGCTGATCATTGCAGTCAAGGGGATGGATAGAATAACACCAATACTGCTGGAAATACTGCTGATTACTTCAATGGAAAGATAGGCAGAGCTTATCAACTGATTAGAGGAAAGCCCCAGGCTGTACAGATAAATAATGAAAACAAGGTCATTTCCCAAAAGCGCCAAAATCAGAGTATTTGTCATAGTGCCGACCATATCATGTCCAATGTTCATGCCGGAACGGAACAGGTCGCGGCGGGTAAGAGAAGAATTGGCAATACTGATTTCGGATAAGGAAGAGGCAATTCCCATAGCGACATCCATAACGGCACCTAAGGAACTAATGATAACACCTCCGGTCAAAAGACCTTTAATACCGATCGGAATGCCTTGCTGCTGTAATTGCAAAAGAGCTTCGGCGTCACTTATGCGCATTCCGTCAACACGGAGAAGCATTTGTGAGAACTGCCCGAAAAGTAACGCAGCTGCAGTGCCGGAAACAGTACCAATCATGGCACAAATTGTTTTTTTCTGTAATCCTCCCAAAATTGCAAGCGTGACAATTGTAATATAGGTACAGACAAGAAAAATGGTTGGAAGGGTCGGTGCTCCCTTCATCAGTGCCGGAAGAAGAATTCCAAACAGGCAGGCTAGTGTAATGATTAAACCTAATAGGGATTTTGCACCTGTTTTTCCGCCGATGAGAATTGCGGCAATAAAAAACATAATGACTACAACGATCAATCCAAATGTACGATTAAACTCATAAACGGTTCCTAAATGGGTTCCATCCTCATAAGTAGAAATGATTAGTACTGCAGAATCCCCAACCTCAAGGGGAACAGAATATAGCGGGCCAACGTAGTTACTAACCTGTAACGTTTGCCCCTTATACTGGCCGGAAGTGATTTCTATTAAAAGAAGCTGTTCTCCGCGCCAGCTATTGTCTGATGAAGCATCACGTTCTGTATTGTCAGATAAAACCATGGTTACGTTTCCTTTTTCATATTCCGCATATTCCTCCGCCGCTGTACGTTCTTCCTTATCAGGCTTAACGAATAGGAACATGATGACAAACAAACTAAGTGCACAAAAATATAGAATATAAAGAGGTAAATTTGCCTTTCTCGTTGCTTTCATATGTAAAATCCTTTCAAAATATGTCAATAGAATACTTCCTTTTCGGAATTGTGTTCCCGAGAATGAATTTTGCTATTTGAATCAGAACGTTTAAAAAGCGTCGGCACTTAATGAGCAATCTATTGCGAATTTAGTACCGCTACGCTTTTTACAAACGAGAGTGGGTTCTGATTCAAATATGCAAATTCATTCAGGAACACTTTTCCGAACTGGGATATAGAATATTAGATAAAGCATATTCCGAGAACAAGGAAGCGTCAAGTAAAGTTAATTTTAAGTAGATTTTACGTGGATTTTATGGAAAAAGAGAAAAAACTTGCTAACATTAAAGGCTGTGAAACAATTTTTTGACGAAGAAAGACAAGGAGAGAGATTATGAAAGCAACAAAGCGAAGAGTATTGTCGTTTGTAATGGTACTGCTTACAGTAATCACAACAGTTTTCGGACATGTTGATTACAACGTGGCAGCAGAAGAAACAGCGACGAATACTTACACCAAGGTAACCTCAGCAGAGCAGTTTACAACAGGTTCTTATGTAATGGTGCTCAATACAGGCTACGCTCCATTAGAGTTTGATAATGGTTGGATTACGGTAGTACAACCTACTTTGGATGGAGAAACACTGACAGATGTGAAAGATGCAATCTGGACCTTAACAGTAAGTGGAAGTAATGTTCAGATTACTGATAAAAATTCCGCTTTAATAGCACCAAAGGGTGGCAATAATAATGGCATTAGTTCAGGAAGCTATGATTGGGCATGGAGCTTTGATGATACGAGCAAAGTATTTGTGTTCAAGGGTCAGGGGAGCGATACAGTAACTCTGGCAAGCAACAAAGGAAGCGGTAGTAAGCTTAGAGGATATAAAAATGGGACGGTAGAAGGTAATCCGAATGGATATCCTTCCGAATTTACTTTATATAAGGTGGAATCCGGTTCTGATACTCCGGGTACAGATACTCCAGGAACAGAAGACCCGAAAGAAGAATTATTAGTAAAAGATGGTACATATGTAATCTATAATCCGGCATATAAAATGGCATTGTCACAGACATATACAGGTTATAATAATTCAGGTGCGTCAATGACATTAAATGCAGAAGGTAAATTTGACAAAGTTGCAGCAACAGAACTTTGGACAGTAACAAACAACGAAGATGGAACAGTAACCATCTCATGTGAATCCGGAAAGCTTTCAATGGGTACACAGTATACAAGTACTCCTTTGAATGATGTAAATGATAAATGGGCGATTGAAAAGACAGATGCAGATGGAACTTACTATATTAAGAATGTAGCACGAAATGCATATTTAGAGTGGTATGCTTCTAAGAATAACTTTAGTGCATATTATTCAATTTCTGAATCTTCAAAAGATTTGTTTAGAATGCAGTTTATTCCGGCAACTGTAACGGAAGATGCACCAAAAACGGATGCGCCCGAAGCAGGCAGTGAAGTAGTCATCTATAACGTTTCTGCTAAGGGTATCCTTGCAGCACAGGATGATAATGTGGAAAGTCCTTCAATCAAGGGCGTAGAAGCGACAGTGAAAGAGAATAAAGCAACAGCAGCAAATGGTGGTGTTGTATTCAAAGTAGAAAAGAATGGTGAATTCTTCCGTTTCTATAATGAGACATATGGTTACCTCTGTTCAAAAGGTACCGGTAACAATGCATACTATTCATTAGAAGCATGTGATGAAGCTGACTGGGGCTTAGAAAAACTTGGCGGCGGCTTTAAAATGAAAAACAAAGTTGCGAAATATAATGGGACAAGTGCACAGTACCTTGAGTATTACGCAGAGTCTTATAAGACATACAGCTTCTATGGCACAAATAAGGATGGGACTCCTGCTGATACAACCATCTATGAGTTCCGTTTCTATGAATGTGCAAATGAAAAATATACCAATGGTATTGTAAATGAACCAACAGTAGTAACAGGAACATTACCTGATGCATATGTTGGTGCAGACTATATATTCACGTTTGAAGTAGATGCTCCGTTTGGAGTAAAAGAATTAGAGGTTACTCTTAATAATGAGAAGGTAAATAGTACAGAGGAACTTGGAACTTATACAGTTACAATTCCGGGCGAAAAGATTACCGGCGAAAAACTGGAAGTAGTTGTTTCCGGAACAGACAAAAAAGATGTTACTTTCAGTAGCAAGATTGAAATTACAGTAAAAGATGAGCCTGTTATTTTAGCAGTAACACCTGCATCAGGTGCAGAGACCGGAAGTGAAAAGAAACCGGTTATCTCAGCTGAAATTGCAAATGCCGGTGTAAATCCAACCGTTGTAATGACAGTCAACGAAGAAAAAGTAGCAGCTGTTTATAAAGATGGTAAAGTTTCTTATACCGCAGCTTCTGATATGGAGGATGCAAGATATAGTGTAACAGTAACGGTAACACGTGAAGATGGAAAAACCGCATCTAAAACATGGAACTTTACAGTAGGAACGGCTGCTTACCAGTTGTATTTTGGCCAGTTACACTCACATACAACATATTCTGACGGATCCGGTTCTTTGCAGAGCGCATTAGATTATATTGCAGGCTTACCGGAAAGTGCAAATGTAGATTTCGTAGCATTTACGGATCACTCTAACTATTTTGATAAGTCCGGTGCGGCAAATCCGGAGGCTGCGTTATATGACATGAGTCAGGCAACGGAATATAGCCAGAATGTATGGAAAGAATATAAGGACACGGTAGCAACATTTAATGCAAGCCAGTCAGATGTTGTTGCATTAGCCGGTTTTGAAATGACATGGTCAGGCGGACCGGGACATATCAATACCTTCCATACTCCGGGTATCGTTTCTCGCAATAATTCGACACTGAATAACAAGACAAACGATGCCGGAATGAAGGCATACTATGCATTATTAAGTCAGGCAGAGGGCGCAGATTCAATTTCTCAGTTTAATCATCCGGGCTCCACATTTGGTACATTTACAGATTTTTCCTATTGGGATGCCTTGGTTGATTCACGTATCAGTCTGGTTGAGGTTGGTAACGGCGAAGGCCAGATTGGTGCCGGCGGTTACTATCCAAGTTATGAATACTATACAATGGCACTGGATAAGGGCTGGCATGTAGCGCCTACAAACAATCAGGATAACCACAAGGGTAAATGGGGAAATGCCAACGATGCCCGTGACGTAATCCTTACAGATGATTTCTCAGAAGAAGGCATTTATCAGGCAATGCGTGACATGCGTATGTACGCTACTGAGGATAAGAACCTTGAGCTTTACTATACAGTAAATGGTTACCAGTTAGGAAGCAGTATCACAGAAGTGCCGGATAAGCTGGATATCAATGTTCGGGTAAATGATCCGGATGCTTCCGACTCGATTTCAAAAGTAGAAGTAATTGTTAACTCAGGTAAAACAGCATATACATGGGATAATAAAGCAGAGCTTTCTAAGGGCGAACTTACATGTACCTTGGCTCCAAATTACTCATACTACTATATACGTGTAACAGAAGGCGATGGGGACCTGGCAGTTACCGCGCCGGTTTGGGTTGGAGATGCATTAAAGCTTGGTATTTCATCCGTAGAATGTGGAACCTCTACGCCTGTAACCAATGAGGAATTAACACTTACAACGAATTTATTTAACAGCGAGTCAGTAGATGCGACTGTGAAGTCATTGACCTATACCGTAAACGGAAGTGAAGTAATTGGTGTAGATACGAATAGTTATGCAATTCCGGCTTCCGGTTCTAAGGATATCAAGTTTAAGTACACACCGACAGCAGCAAAGCTTACAAAAATTACAGTTACAGCAGTTGTGGAACAAAAACAGCAGGAATATACCTTTACAATGGATATTTCATTAGATGTTCAGGACTCTGGAAAACTGGTATATATTGGTATTGACGCAGCTCATTATAATGAGTATGTCGCAGGTAACTACGCAGATTCTATGGGTAACTTTAGTGAACTGGCAGCAGGTTATTCTGTTCGTACAGTAGAACTTGAGACAAGTGAAGACTTCATTGCAGCTTGCTCAAATGATAAGTATAAAGCACTGATTTTAACGGCACCGTCGCGTCGTCTAGCTGCTTCATTTACAGACCCAAGAACTTACTCCGCAGAAGAGATAGCGGCACTTGTTTCATTTAATAATAATGGTGGCTGTGTGATTTTAGCCGGCTGGTCAGATTTTTATGAGAATTCTTCAAAGACCGGAAATACAAGCGGAAAGACGTTTACGCATATGGCTGCAACTCAGAATGAAATATTAAAAGCTTTGGGTTCAAGCTTAAGAATCAGTGATGATGCTACCTATGATGATTCCTATAATGGCGGACAACAGTACCGCTTGTATTTTAACAGCTATGGAGATAATTTCCTGACAGAGGGTGTGGAAGTAGATCCGGAACATTTAAATGACCGCTTATATACAGAAGTATTTAGCCACTATGGCGGTTCTTCTGTTTACGTGGTAGATGAAAATGATAATGCAGTAAACGCCCTGCCGGAAACTGTTTTGCCGGTTGTATATGCTCATAGCACAACCTATTCGGTAGATGCAGATGAAGATGGACTTGGTGGAAGTAACATTCCAAAATATAGCTATGCAGAAGGCGATAACCGCTTATTGGCTATGGCTATGGAAGAAATAGAAGGCAAAGGTACTATTATTGTATCCGGTGCGGCATTCATGTCGAACTTCGAAGTACAGGCTACGATTTCAGATTCGGGTTCCGAAAAGAATTATTCAAACTACAAGATTTGTGAGAATCTTGTACAGCATATTAGCCCTATCGCAATTACCCCAATTGCAGAGGTTCAGGCTCAGACAGAAGCCGGATATAAATATACCATCGAGGGTATCGTTACATCCAATGCATCCGGTTATGACAAAGACACGGCATTCTTCGATTGTATCTATGTTCAGGATGAAACCGGCGGTGTATGCTGCTTCCCGGTTGCCGGAAATTACAAGATTGGAGATAAAGTTCGCGTAACAGGTACGACTGATTTCTATCAGGGAGAAATGGAATTACAGGTAACATCGATTGAAGCAATCGGAAGCGGAAGCGTAACGCCGACAGTTGTTACTTCTGCACAGGTGAATGATGGCTCTGTACTTGGACAGTTAATTACGGTAAATGGTACGGTTGTAAGCTTTGAAGAGGCGAACGGATTAGTACAGACAATTATGGTAAAAGACGCAGCAGGAAATGTGTGTCGTGTATTTATCGATGGTTATATCACAACAAGTGAAGATGTGAAGAACTTAAAAGCCGGTAACAAGATTACGGTAACCGGCATAGCTTCCTTTGATGATACCTTTAATGCTCCGGATGGTCCATTCCCGAGAATTCGTATCAGAAATCGTGAAGATATTGTATGTACAGCAAGTGGTATATCAGACGGAGACAATAAGCCGGCCGAAAGCAATACATCAGCTGGAAACAATAGACAAACCGAAGGCAGCACATCAGCCGGAGACAATAGACAAACCGAAGGCAGTGCAGTAGTCGGAGATGATACATCAACGCAAGGCAGCTCTTCCATAGGAAGAACTGCAGCTGCAGAAATACCATCCATAACATCATCAGTATCATCTGCAAATAATAATACAGTAACTGAGAACCGGACGACTACAGAAATTCGTGAAGAAAAAACACCATTAGTTTCCGGTGAAGCAGGTATAGTGGAAACACCATCTGTTTCAGGAGGAGAGGAAGAAGAAACTGTTAAGGATGCACAGGTGAAGGACGATGATGTTCCACTTGCTGCAGAGCAGAGCAGAAATGAAATACCGGTTATTTTGGTCTTTCTGATTTTGCTTATGGCGGCTGCAGGGACAACGTTCATCATTCTTAGAAAAAGAAAGGGCGCAGAATAGAAAGACTAGAGTTTAGGAGTCGGCGTCTGATAAAATATGGATGCAAATCCTGTAAAAAGCGGATATATTCATCCTTAGGGACGAATATATCCGCTTTTATATTGTGGAAAAAGAAGAAGGATATGATTAAATCTAAAAAAAGTATAATTTTATGGCGCAAAAGCAGAAATAGAGATATAATGATGATAACGAATTCGAAGGAGAACATATTATGTACGAGGTTTATGTTTTAGTTAAAAGAAAAAAGTCTGTTGCCACAGTTTTGCTTGGAGCGTTATTTTTAGCGTTGGCTGTTGCATTCCTGATTGCCTCCTGTGTGTCTATGGTGGCATTCTGTTTTGTAATTGTTTTCGTCTTTTTATGGTATCTGTTTCAGTTTCAGATGAACAAGGAATTTGAATATTCTTTCTTTGATGGAGATGTCCGGTTTGCAAAGGTTATGAATAAGAGCAGAAGAAAAGCGCTGAAGTCTTTTTCCATGGATGAGGTGATTCAGATTGCTCCGGCAGGTGACCGATGTGTATATAAATACGAGAATGACCAATCTGTCAAAGTCATTGACTATACTTCCGGTTATAAAGATGTTCCATATTATGATATGATTGTAAAAAATCAGGATCAGATTTCTTTGATTAAGTTTGAGCCGGATGAGAAATATTTGGATGCGGTATGTGTGAAATATGCTCAGAAGGTTGTTCGAAGACCACAATAAAGCAGCGTAAAAAAGACAATAAAAAATGCACAGCAGACATGCTGTGCATTTTATTCGTCTCTGTTAGTCATCGTGATCCAGAAAACGCATTTTTTCATTACCGGAACGGTCAGCCTGACCATAACCCTTCATACCGTTGCCATTTAACAGCTTTAAGCATTTGGGGCATAGAGAACCAAAGGTAACAGGAACACCGCAACGCTGACAATGCATGCCGGCAATCGTTCCGTTTTCGGTGTTCTGCTTATATTCAATCCGACCTTCCCGAATCCATTCCTTTACCATCTTTACGGGAATGTCAAAATGCTCAGCAACCTGATATTCATTTACGTCATTTTCGCGGATGAAGTCTTTAACGTCCCGAAGAAGCTGTATACTGAGACAGTTTGGACAATATTCTTCGTTGTAGGTATTCGGAAGGCGCCTTCCGCAGATTCCGCATTGACGATAATTTTCAAAAAGACCTCTTTGTGTATTCAAATGCATAATATCACCTTTGGTATTTTACAGTAGTTACAATATAATTATAACATAATAGAAATATTTGGAAAGAAAAAAGGAGTTTATTTTGAAAAAAGGGGAAAATTTAAACAGACCAATCGGTGTGTTTGATTCCGGAGTTGGAGGAATCAGCGTACTTCGGGAGCTGGTCAAGATTATGCCGAATGAAAATTTTATATATTACGGAGATTCGAAGCATGCTCCCTACGGAACGAAAACAAAGGAAGAAGTTAGAAGGTTAACCAGAAATCACGCAATCGAGCTTTTTGACAGGGGGGCGAAGGGACTGGTGGTTGCATGCAATACCGCAACCAGTGCAGCAGTCCGGGTACTTCGGGAAGAGTTTAGTGAAATACCGATTGTGGGAATAGAACCGGCAGTAAAACCGGCGGCAACCTTTATGGAAAATCCAAGGGTACTTGTAATGGCAACGCCAATGACGATTCGGGAGGAGAAGCTTCAAAGCCTCATTGCAAGGTACGCTGATCTGGGAGAAATCATTCCATTGCCCTGTCCGGGACTTATGAATTTCGTGGAGCGGGGAGATTTGGATGGTGAAGATCTCATGAAATATTTAAACGAGCTCCTTTTTGAATATCAGAAGAATCCTGTGAATGCCGTAGCTCTTGGATGTACACATTATCCTTTTGTAAGAAATGCCATTGCCAAAGTGCTGGGAGAAAAGGTAAAAATTTTTGATGGTGGCGAAGGAACCGCACGGGAGATGAAAAGACGCCTCATGGAAGCCGAACTGCTTACCACACAGAAGGAACCCGGAACGATAATTTTTGATAACAGCTTAGAGGGAAGCGAGCGGGAAGAAAAGATCGCACTATGCGAAAAATTGTTTCATTTACCGGAATAACCGGAAAATATGAAGCGAAAATTTATAAAAATAAAAATTTCTTAAATTATTTTTTGATGATTTTAGAAATGTTTTGGAAAACGTACATATTATGGACACAATTTGCACATATACTAAATAGTGTCAAAGGAAATCATTCCTTTTACATTATTCCCTTTTTATTAATAAACATTTTCATAACTAAACTCCTCGAAAGGACCCCAAAGCCAAAAGGCTCTGGGGTCTTTTCATATCATAGGTCTGACGTTACAGTCTTCTATTCTTCCATCAGATAAAAGGTTACATAATTATAAGTGTTCAGATTGGCACCATCAAATCCTGCTTCGTTGGAGTATCCATAATAGTCTACGGTGTAGGGTTCCTCATTCTGTTTCTTTCCATCCAGAACAGCCATTTCCGTGGTAAGAGTCAGAATGGTAAGATTTTCTTCGCAGTAGAACGTATCACCGGCATTTCTCTCATAGTATGCATCTAACTCCTCTTCTGTTACACCATATTCCGGATGCTCGTAAACAAGATAATTTCTTGCATGTCTTCCGAAGTGTGTCTCGTAAGTTCCGGTCTTTACATTATTGTAGTCCTGATCTGTCATGAACCATTCAAAGGATCCGTCATCATAGAAATAGATGATGGAATCATCGGAGCAACTGTATACATGCCCCCAGAAATGGTCCTCGTAGCCTTCTTCAGATAATTCTTCATAAAGACCTTCCCGGAAGCCTTCCCAGAAAGCCTCACTGTCCTCGCCTGCGACAAGATCATAAAGAATAAACACACCCATGAAAATACCGATAGCGGAAAGAACGATACCTGCAATGGCCATTCCCGTTCCATCACGCTTGGTGGCAAGAGCGATGATACCGAAGGTAAGTCCGATTGCTCCCGGAAGCCAGCCGATGTAGCAGCACAGCGTCATGGAAATGATTCCCAGCACAAGTGCCGCAATCGCAAATCCTTTTTGGCTTTTTGGCGGCTGTTGAAAAGGTGCATAGGGTTGTTGTGGTCCCCATTGCTGCTGTGAAGCTCCCTGCTGCGGAGTCCACTGCGGTTGCGGTGCGTTGTTAAAATTGTTGTTATCCATGTTTTTTCTCCCTTTTTATATTTATCCCATTTCGGATTTGTGTTCCTTAGAATGAATTTTGCTATTCGAATCAGAACGT
>JBJENM010000051.1:0-3823 GCA_051880175.1 Agathobacter sp.
CTGATACTGCGTTTTTTGCTACCTGGAAATCACGTCCTGCCTGGGAAATCGTTACCTGATCTCTTTTTCCAGCAGCAGCCTGTGTTTTGGTAGTCTTTACGGTATTCTGTGCACCGTAGATCTGAGCGATCTGGTTGTATGCATCGATACGCATAAACAGCATCTCCTTTCTTCCTTGAAATGAGAGTTCTCTAGGTTTTTCCTAGACACTCTTAAGCTTTCTACATTATCTATCGGACGTTTTTTCCTTTTCTTTAGCAGAAATTTTATTTTTTTATCTGGAAATTTTTTTGTTAGTTTTTCTCACAAAACGCTCCCGGATGAATTTGCATATTTGAATCAGAACCCACTCTCGTTTGTAAAAGGCGTAACGATATGAGCAGATGGAATAAACAGTTACTTGGAAAAGTGGGTATAGGATGGATGCAACGATTTTTCGAAGCGGAAGCGCCGGACGTGGCAGGATTCAAAGAATATTCCAAGCAGAAGTGCGGGATTTGACTGAATGCAAGGAATATTCGAAGCAGAAGTGCCGGATTTGGAAAGATTTGAGGTGCTAGTACCGTCATATACCTAAAAATCTTGAAAAACAGCTTCAAATTGCGGTTTTTTCAAGCGAATTGTATTATTTAGAAGAGTGGATTTCGCTGTATACCTAGATATTTGCAATTTCTTAGGTACAGGCTAAAATTGAACCGGCGAAAACATACAATCGGCCATAAAAAACGCTTAAAATGCCGTTTTTTTCAATGATTTTAGGTACAGGGAGAAAAATGGCTGGCGAAATAATACAATTTGCTAATCGGCCGGCGAAAAGTACAGTTTACGAATCAACCGGTGGCATTATACAGTTTATCGATCAAGCCTGAAGCAGAATCCACGGTCGCTTGTAAAAAGCGTAACGGCACTAAATTCGCAAAAGATTGCTCATTAAGTGCCGATGCTTTTTAAATGTTCTGATTCAAATAGCAAAATTCATTCTCGGGAACACAATTCCGAAAAGGGATTAAAGAATTAGTTACTTTCCTGACATAGCTGTGATGCGCGAACTAAAGCGTCATCGATATGTGCACAGAAGTTTTCTGCACCCACCAGTTCAATAAATCCATCCTTTTCCATGGTGTGATATGGCTGCTCATTTACATGAGAGAACACCATCTGTACATTATGACGCTTGCAGCGCTCATACAGAAGCTCCAGGGAATGCATCGCCGTTGCATCAAGAGCCGGCACACCACGCATACGAATGACCAGGACTTTGGTGAAATTCTTCAATGTGATTGCTGAAATGAGGTCTGCTGCACCAAAGAACATCGGTCCGCTGATCTCATATACACGAACCTGCTGAGGAACCGTACGAAGCTCGATACCATCCGGATCTTCTTCGTCATCGAAGTATTTCCAGCCGCGAACCTCGGACTCCTCGCTCATGCGCTTCATGAAAAGTACTGCTGCTGCGATCATACCAACCTCAATCGCCACTACAAGGTCGAATACTACTGTAAGTACAAAGGTTGCAACAAGAACGATGATATCGCTCTTTGGCGCAGTTTTGCAAAGATGTACAAAGGTTCTCCATCCACACATATTGTATGCAACCATAAAAAGAATGGCTGCAATCGTTGGCATTGGAATCAGTGCCGCATATGGCATTAATACAACAAGTACCAGCACCAGCACAATGGAATGCACCATTCCTGCAATTGGCGTGCGTCCACCGTTTTTGATATTTGCGGCAGTTCTTGCGATTGCTCCTGTTGCCGGAATACCGCCAAATAATGCAGATCCGATGTTTCCAATACCCTGTGCAACAAGCTCCATATTTGAGCGGTGCTTGGAGTTGATCATACTATCTGCAACAACGCAGGACAGAAGTGATTCAATGGCAGCAAGAATGGCGATGGTAAATCCATCGGATAGCTCAGCCCGGATAACATCTAAGGTAATCTGTGGGAAGTGGAAGGTCGGAAGACTGCTGCTTATGGTATAAAGATCTCCAATGGTGTTTGCAGAAAGTCCCAAGAATTTTACCATAAGAATTCCAACAATAACTGCAATCAGCGATCCCGGAATGGTCTTGCTGATATATGGCCAGACAATAAGAATTGCCAGGCTGACCAGTCCAACCACAAATGCCTGCCAGTTGAAGGTTGTGATATTCGCAAAAATGGCTTTTACCTTATCCATCGTCTCGATGGTTGCTGTTCCCTGTGGATAGGTAAGTCCGAGAAAGTCCTTAATCTGTCCGATTACGATCGTAACTGCAATACCGGCAGTAAATCCGGTGGTAATGGTATAAGGAATAAACTTGATCAGTCCACCCAGTCTTGCTATACCCATGATAATCAAAAGTATTCCGGCAATAATGGTTGCTACGATAAGTCCGTCCATTCCGTTCTTTGCTACAATACCGGCTACAATGGTTGCAAATGCTGCGGTTGGTCCTGCAATCTGAACACGGCTTCCTCCAAAGAAGGAAATCAGAAATCCCGCGATGATTGCTGTATAAATACCCTGTTCCGGTCCAACGCCGGAGGCCAGTGCCAGTGCGATGGAAAGGGGAAGTGCAATAATTGCAACAATCACTCCGGATACCACGTCTTTTACAAATTGCTCTTTCGTGTAGGTCTTCATGACACTAAAAAGCTTCGGTTTCAATTTCTCTTTTGCCATAACTATTCTCCTCTTTTTAATAGGGGTTCTGCTTTTCATCTTAGCAGAATCTCGTTTGTACTTCGTACACTTTTGCCCTTTTTAGGCACATTTTCAAAAACCAAGTTCCTATTATAGACGAATTATTTCATTTTACAAGAGAAATGTGTGCTGTATCTGTAAAAGTACTTCTTATTTCCCAATACCTACTAAATTCCCTCTAATATAAATTGTGGTATGTATGTTTTTTTGCACAATACATACCACATTAGAAAAAGTTGCTTTTTCGTATGCATTATTTGGGTATGCGCAGAGGCGCATACCTACTATTTTTCATATTACTTTTTTCTCGTCTGTATGCTCTCTCGAATTATACAGACGAGTCTTTCGTATTTTCTTTCCTCGTATGTATGGTCTTTAAAAACATACATACCAGTTTTCACTTTTTTCTTTTCCTGTCTGTATGGCCTCTAAAAACATACATACGAATTTTTCCAATCATATTTTCTCGTAGGTATGGTTCCAGAAGCATACAGACGAATCATCTTCATCATCTTTCCTTGTAGGTATGACTCAAAAAACCTACAGACAAATCATCTTCATTACCTTTTCTTGTAGGTATGACTCAAATCATACAGGCGAATTCTCTCAAATTTCGTAATCCAGACATACTCTGTTTGCGGTATATGGGCGAACCTTTCCATCTGCCACCGCAACGTGCGCCGGATGAACTGCGTACCCCTTTAGTGCAGCTTCATCTGTAAAGGTGGAATCCAGCATCAGGTCTGCATTTGAGCTTGCTAGACCTTCTATATTGACTTTGATTTCATGGAGTCCCGGAATTTGCCCAGCTAGACCTTCCAAACCTTCCTTAATCTCAAGCTTTACCTGCCTTTTCTCTTCCTCTGTAAGAGAATCCTTTAACTGCCATAAAATTACATGCTTTACCATTTCATGAACCTCCATATTATAAATATTGCTTCCATTTCAAAAATAAATGATATAGATTCTTTCTCTATAAATTTATCCTGAATCATTATACACTATTTCCTCTTCTTGCTGAACTACAACTTTGTGCTATAATGGGACTGTCTTTTGTAAAATCCCTTTTTACAATTGTGTGTCTATGAATGAATTTTGCTATTTGAAATCAGAACGTTTAAAAAGCGTC
>JBJENM010000052.1:0-3793 GCA_051880175.1 Agathobacter sp.
GGATGATGAGTCACAGAAATTTATCAAACGTATTATCGGTTTGCCGGGAGACTTGGTCCAGATAGAGGATGGTAAGGTCTATATCAATGGTTCTACCACTTCCTTGGAAGAACCTTATTTGAAAGAGGAATGGACGAGAAATACCGGCCCATTTGAATTTGTGGTTCCGGAAGGCTGCTATTTTGTGATGGGAGACAATCGAAACGATTCCTTAGATTCCAGATATTGGGATAATCCTTTTGTAACAGAGGATGAAATCATCGGGAAAGCGGAGTTTATTTATTACCCATTCTCACATTTTGCTAAATTGCATGATTAATGCGTTATTTGGAAATGACTAAGAGGTACTAGGAGGAAAAATATATGCCAGAAAATTCAAACTGCAGCAGTGCATCATCTTGCAGCAGAGAAAGCTGTGAGGGGTGTCCCAGCAAGCAGAACCCACAAAGTTTTTTAGAAGCCATGAATGCTTATTCTGATATCAAGCATGTGATCGGAGTAGTCAGCGGAAAGGGTGGTGTAGGAAAGTCTTTTGTAACCTCATCCCTTGCGGTTGCGATGGCAAAGGCCGGATATAAGGTTGGTATTCTTGATGCGGATATTACAGGTCCGTCCATCCCGAAAATGCTTGGAGTAAACGGTCAGGTGGTTGGGGATGAAAGGGGAATGATTCCCCTGGAGACAGAGGAAGGAATCAAAATCATGTCCATCAACCTTCTCATGGAGGATGAGGAAGCTCCGGTAATCTGGAGAGGTCCGGTGATTGCCGGTGTTGTAAAGCAATTCTGGAATGAGACGGTATGGGGAGAGGTAGACTACCTGTTTGTGGATATGCCTCCGGGAACCGGGGATGTTCCGCTTACGGTGTTCCAGTCCCTTCCGGTAGATGGAATTGTGATCGTCACCTCACCGCAGGAGCTGGTGCAGATGATCGTAAAGAAGGCTTACAATATGGCAAACATGATGAAAATTCCGGTGCTTGGTGTTGTGGAGAATTTTTCATATTTAAAATGCCCGGATTGTGGAAAGGAAATCAAACTGTTTGGTGAGAGCAACATTGACAAGACCGCAGAAGAGATGGGACTTCCTGTGTTAGGAAAGCTTCCTCTTGATCCTGCATATGCGAAAGCGGCAGATGAGGGAGCTTTTTACTCCATAGAAAATCCTCATCTTGGTGCAGCAGTAGAGGCTCTTAAAGCAATTTAAATAGTGAGATAATACAAAAAGCCCGCTAAGTTGTTAGCGGGCTTTTTCTTGGTTCATTTACACATAAAATGCGAAAGTTTTGGATATTTTTTATAAAATTTACCTCTTGATTTTGTGCATTATATTGCATAAACTATCGTATGGTTTATGGGAGGATTTTTATATGAAACGACTGATTGATTTTTTAAATAGATATTCACTTGTTTTCCATATGCTTTTGGCCTGTGGCATTGTTTTTCTTGTGGAACTGATTTCACGAAGAAGCTTTTGGTCCGCCTGCGCTTTTGTGGGAACACATACCTGGGCTTTTTTCTATAATGCCTTTTTGGTTTTTGCTTCTCTTTCCATAGTGTACTTGTTCAGGAGAAGAACCTTCATGCGTGTGATCATTACCGGATTCTGGACGATTTTGGGTGTGATAAACGGATGTATTTTGTCAAATCGTGTCACTCCCTTCGGATATACGGATTTAAAGTGTATCAATGACCTTCTGGCCATGAAGAATACAAGCTACTTTACTGCAACCCAGGCAACGGCTGCAGTAATCGGAATCGGAATTTTTCTTAGCATATGCCTTCTTCTGTTTGTGAAGGGGCCAAAGTATAAGAGACGAATTCGAAAAATTGCAGTTCCTGTTGCGATTCTTGGTGTGCTGTTTGTGGCAATTCCGCTGACAACAGAGGCGGCGCAGAGTACACACGTAGTTGCCAGCTACTTTTCCAATATTGCACAGGGCTATGAGGATTACGGCTTTATTTATGGTTTTTCCTCCAGCGTTGTGGACCGTGGTATGAGTAAGCCGGAGGGATATTCCCAGGAAAAAATTGAGGAGATAGAGGATTTTGTTTCAGAAAACAAGCCAAAAACCTCTGTTTCGGCAAAGAACGCTCCAAATATTATCTGCGTGCTGTTAGAGTCCTTCTGTGATCCGGATGAGATTAAGTTCCTGAGTGTGAACGAGGACCCGATACCGACATTCCATCACCTTGAGGAAAACTATTCGACCGGCTATTTGACTGTTCCGGTGGTGGGGGCAGGTACTGCAAACACGGAGTTTGAAATTCTTTCCGGTATGAGTATGCAGTATTTCGGAACCGGGGAATATCCCTACAAGACCATCTTGAAGCAGACAGATTGCGAGAGCATTGCTTCAGATCTTGCTTCTATCGGGTATGGTACCCATGCGGTTCACAATAATGGCGGCAATTTTTACAGCCGTGTCAATGCATTTTCCATGATGGGATTCGACAGCTTTACCTGCAAGGAAATGATGAATATTACAGAGTGGACCCCTCTTGGAAGCTGGGCCTCTGACAATATTCTGGTAGACGAGACCATAAAGACTTTGGATGTTACTCCGGATCAGCCGGATTTTACATATACGATAACGGTTAGTACCCATGGAGACTATCCAAAGGAGCCGGTAATTGAAAATCCTGTTTATACCATAAGTGGTGTGGAGGACGAAGAAACCGCAAATCAGTGGAACTATTATGTGAACCAGCTTCACGCGGTGGATACCTTCATGTCTGATCTGATTCGTGAAGTAGACAAGCGAGGGGAAGATACGATTATCGTTTTTTTCGGAGATCATCTTCCGACCATGGGACTTACCGAAGAGGATATGCTTTCCGGCGATATTTATAAGACAAAGTATGTGACCTGGAACAACATGGGACTTGAGAAGAAGGATGCGGATTTGTATTCCTACCAGCTTCTGGCAAGGATCACAGAGAACGTGGGAATCTCAGAGGGAACGATTCTTTCCTATCATCAGGCAAAGAATTATGAAGTGGATCAGGAATATTTGAGTGGACTGGAAAATCTGCAGTATGATATTCTTTACGGCGATCGTTATGCCTATGCCGGAGAAGATTTATATCCTGCAACGGAAATCGAAATGGGTGTGGCAGATGTGGTAATCTCCAACGTATCCGTAAATTATGACCGAAGTAAGCTTATGATTCATGGAGAAAATTTTACAAAATGGAGTAAAGTGTATGTCAATGGCGAGAAGATTCCGGCTACCTATATTAGCGGAAGCGCGCTTATGATTGACCGGAACAACGTCCAGAATGAAGATGTCATTACGGTGTGCCAGGTTGGATCGGGAAGCACCATATTCCGCACCTCCAATGAGTGGATCTATAACACCGTAGAAAAGACACCGGAACAGGAAACAAAGCCTGCTGCAGAAAATGAAGAGATGACATATACACAGCAGTAAAAAGGAGAATGTAATTCTACTTTTTTACATATAAAGCCCCTGAATTTCCTTTGCTTATATGTAGTTTCCAGCCTAGATATGGCATAGGAAAACGGAGGGTTACGTATAAAGCCCTTGTTTTCCCTTCACTTATCTGTAATTCTTGGCTTGAATTTGGCCTTGAGGAAACGAAGTTTACAGATAAATCTATTGTTTCTTTTGGGTTTATCCGTAATTGGGACATAAAAAGTGTCCTGGCAAAGCAAAAATTACATATAAAATATGGGTATTTATCTAGGTTATATGTAAAAGAGCTCCCAAAAATAAATTTTGCTATTTGAATCAGAACTTTTAAAAAGCGTCGGCACTTAATGAGCAATT
>JBJENM010000053.1:0-3779 GCA_051880175.1 Agathobacter sp.
GAAGATCTGCGGAATTATTTTTTGCAGACCAGCGGGTACAGTGTACCAATTGGTTTAAAAGTTCATTGGAAGAATCAAACTCACAGGTTTCCTCCATATCTGAATATACCGCAATTGCCGTAAAATCTTCGGGTTTTACTTCTACATCTGAGGTAACTTCTACATACTGGAATCCGAAAATTGCAAACCTTGTCTTATAATGATTAATACCATCTTTACAGATGTATTCCACCTGCTGCAATGGCGTTGTTTTTTTCTTATTGCTGCACTGAATATTCTTCTGTGTAAACTCTCCCTCTGCATCAATCAGCTCACCAAAGCGAAGGAAAATCCGTTGTCCTTTTTTTGCCCGGATTTCAAATTCTACATATCCTGCAATATTCTGTCCAAAGTCTAAAATCTTCTTTCCCTTTGGAGTTGTAAACAGTCTTGCACCAAACCGCTCATGTTCTGTAACTGCAACGTTATTGGATGCAGTTGGTGTCACGTTGCAGGTCGTCTTCTTTGCACGGTTTGCATAGGATGGGGTACGTTCTGCTTCTACAATTTCTCCGTCCTTATTATCTGCAAAACGGATTGGCCCGTCATTGCTCCATGCAAACTCCTCTCCGGAGCAGATGACTTCTACACTGCCATCCATTTTGGTCAGTTCCAGCTGCGCTAATATCTTTGTCTCTGTACCATAATAATTACGCATCCCCCACGCACCGACACTTCCACGATACCAACCATCTGCCAATTCAAAGGTCCATGTATTTTCTCCGTCACAAAGTACCGGAAGCACATCATAAGTCTGACACTGAATACGCTTACGGTAATCAGTGATTCCCGGCGCAAGGATAAAATCTCCGATGCGGTCACCATTCATGCGGCCTTCATAAATACCGCAGGCAGCTACATATAGCCTTGCTTTTTTGATGTTCTCCTTTGCAAGGGTAAAGGTACGTTTAAAGCAATCTACCGGATAGCGTTCTTTTTTCTTTGGCTTGTATCCTCCGGTCATCCAGTCTGCTTTCCAGTCTGACGCTTCCATCAGCCCCATTTCAAAGGATGCAATATCACTCCAGGGTCCTTCTACACCGTTTTCATCCCAGAGTCTGACCTGCCAGAAGACACGGTCTCTGCTCTTTAATGATTTTCCTTCGTATGGAATATGAGTCATTTTACCACTCTCTACCATTCCGGTATCCCAGAAAAGATTGTCGTCCTCGTCCTTTGCCACAATCTGATATGCAGTCTGGGCGATTCCATCCTCACAGTTCCAGAAAAGGCGCGGGGCTTTGATGTCCAGTCCCATGGGATTTTTCATATATTCGGTCCGTAAACGAATTGCTTTCATGGCATCCTCCTAATTCTGCTGCTCTTCACGGCGTGCCTTAATCTCTGCCTGTTTCTTATCAATGTCCTTTTCCACGTTTAAAAAGATAAGCAATACCGCTAATACAACGCCTGTGATTACTTCCAAACCAACAAAAGCAAAGGTAATGGCATTCAGTACGCTTTCCGGTTGGGTCGCAGCAATCGTCTGTCCTATTTCATTCACACTTGGAGCAATATATCCGGCATTTGCAAGTAATAGGTTAAAGATTCCGGTGCAGATACCGACACTGGCAACTGCAATAATGTTATAAACGGACATCGCGATACCATCACAGCGGATATTGCATTTCCATTCCAAATGATCCAGGGTGTCTGCAAACAATGCCATAAATACATATGCGCATGGAAGTCCACCGATATTCTTGATAAACTGGCCAACTAAAACCACAACCATATTAGTTGGATTCATACAGCAGATTGCCCCACCGATTGCATAGAGTACAAAGCCCCACATGGTCACATTTCGTTTTCCGAATTTCTTTGCCAGCGGCCAAACGGCAAAAATGCCGATTCCCATTGGAATACCGCCGATTACCGATACCATGGTCTGTGTAATGCCATCATTGTAGGAACCAAGTACATAATTGCAGAAATATACCAAGCCTAAATTTTTGAAGCTGGAACCTACTGTAAAAATCAGGAAATAGGTAAAAATAATAAGCATATATTTATCTGTAAAAATTGCTTTTAACTGCTGTTTAAACGGAACCTCTTCCTCTGCTCCTGCGGTTTCCTCGGTAACTCGTTCCTTTGTAAAATAATACTCTAAGAAAATGAGTGGCATTGCTGCGATGGATAAAATGGTCATGACCAGAATCCATTTGCTTCTGTCTGCACCGAGCATTGGCATAATCACCATCGGAAATACCAGTGCAACCAGAATTCCACTCATCATAATCGTTGCAATCTGATTGAACACAGACAATCCACCACGCGCGGTCGTGTCTCTAGTAGACAGCGGGACCATCAGATTATGGCTCATGTTATACATGGTATATGCAATGGAATAGTACAGATTGTAGGAAAGCATTACCCAGATTGCCTGTACCGTCTTACTTCCCGTCGGGACAACAAACAGTAAAATGCCCGACAGACAGATAAGCGGCGCAGATACAAGAAGCCACGGTCTTGCCTTTCCCTGTTTTGTTTTTGTCCGGTCAATGATATATCCCATGATCACGTTTGTAACCGCATCAATCACCTTTGAGACAATCGGAAATATCATCAAAAACATTCCGCCCCATAAACCGGTGAGATTCAGTACGTCGGTATAGTAGACATTCAGGTAGGTTGCCAGCACCGCATTTAAAAGCAGTGCACCAGCCGGACCAATCAAATACCCCAGCCACTTTTCACTTTTCTGAACATTTTCACTTTTTACCCGGCTATTCCATACTTTTCCGGAAAGCCATCTTCCTTCGGTTGCGTTCATTTTTTCTTCTCCTCTCAGCCTGTAATCAAACCTTGCAGTCTCCCAATTACTAATCTCATTTTACCGGTTCTTTCCACTCAATGTTTGCGTTTTTGTCCTATCTATTATAAAATTATCCTAAACCTGTGTAAAAGGAGCATGACACAATGCGAAAAATTGATTACGAATATCTTGCAGAAAATATGTCTGAGCTATCCCGGATTCCGGTCCGTGTATATCAAGACGGTGTCCTTGTAAAGCTTTTCTCTCCCATTCCGTTTTTTGTTGATCCTGCAGCTCTCTATGTTGACAAACTGCTTGCAGATGAAAAACAAATCAGCTACTACATTACTCCTTACTACCAGTACTACGGCATCGTACGTCACGAAAAGCATACGCTGATTATCGGCCCCACCTCGCAGCTTCCGATTTCCCGGTCAGACGCCCGAGAGATGATGTTTTTGCTTGGCATAGAGGAGTCCAGACGCAAGCACTATCATACCCTCTTAAACAGCATCACCCCCATGCCTTTGGAGTTATTTTTGCATCTGCTCTGCATGGTAAACTACTATCTGAGTGATGAGAAAAAGAGTGTTTCCGACATTATGCTTTTTGACTCCACAGGAAGCAGAACCCCACAGGAATTAAAAGAGGCAGAGTATACTACAAAGACTTACGACAACGATTTACCGGCGGCTCCGGAGCATACCTCCACGGGCTTTGAGACTCAAATGCTTTCCTTTGTCAAAAACGGAGATGTAGACAGTCTGCTTTCACTCTTTTCCCATGCTTCTCCCGGTCGTCCCGGAAAAGTTGGGGATACCTATCTGCGCCAGTTAAAAAATATTTTCATTGCTTCCGCCACTCTGGTATCGAGAGCGGCTATTGAAGGCGGCCTTCCTGCCGAAGAAGTGCTGACCTTAAGTGACAATTATATCCGCCACTGCGAAAAATTTATGGACCCGGAACAGATTAATAACCTGCAGTA
>JBJENM010000054.1:0-15852 GCA_051880175.1 Agathobacter sp.
TTTTTACAAACGAGAGTGGGTTCTGATTCAAATATGCAAATTCATTCAGAAACACTTTTCCGAAATAGGATAAACTCTTTCATATTATACAATATCCGTCACTTTTTGCAAATTTTTGATTCCTATTTTTCCCATTTTCCTTTATAATATAGTAGATATGGATAAGGAGAAAGCCATGACACATTTGACTATGAAAAAAGCAGCCCGTCTGCTTCTTCTGCTTAGTCTATGTTTTTCATTATGCTCCTGTGGGGATGGTTCTTCCGGAAATTCCCTGCCTTCCGTTACACCTTCCAATTCAAGCGGAGGCGACGTGCCTGATAACTTAGCTTCTAACGGTGATAATAGCGACGCTTCTGTTCCTCTTAGCGACGGTTTGCGGGACAACACTTCCCATGTGCTGGTTCCTTCCGCTGATGGGACGGAATGCTACAGCTGTGACGTAGCAGTCATCGATGCATCGAATTCCTCGGAAGGCTATATCATGGTAAGCTACGAAGGCACAAATGAAAAGGTAAAGCTTCAGATTACCGGCCCTGACGGTGTTACCTATACCTACAATCTCCACGGCGGTTACGAGGTTTTTCCTCTTACTGCGGGAAACGGAACCTATACCATCAGCATTTTCGAAAGCGTAGATATCGCAGCAAATAAATATGCCACAACCATGTCCGAAATGATTTCCGCTAACATTACGAATGAATTCGGACCCTATTTGTATCCAAACCAGTATGTGAATTTTACTGCAAATTCACTTCCGGTGGCAAAGGCAGCAGAGCTTGCCAAGCCTGCCAATAATGATTTGGATGTGGTTGCAAGTGTATACAATTACATGATTGAAAATTACACCTATGATTATGACAAGGCAGCTACTGTCCAGTCCGGCTATCTTCCGGATGTGGATGAAATCTATCAGATTCAGACAGGTATCTGTTTTGATTACGCCGCAGTCACAGCCACAATGCTTCGAAGCCAGTCCATTCCGACCCGCCTTGAGGTAGGCTATAAAGGTGAGGAATATCACGCATGGATCAGCACATATATTAAGGATATCGGATGGATCAACGGAATCATTGAATTCGACGGAAGTGCCTGGCATCTGCTGGATCCAACCTTTGCTGCAACAAGCTCCAGTCCGAAAAAATTCATTGCTGAAGCGGATGGTTATATTACGAAGTACATTTATTAGGAGGTTTTCATAGATGAGCAAAAAGGCTCTTTCCAATGCAGAAATTTCTGCTTTCTGCCAGCAGATTGCTATGGTAATCGACGCTGGTCTTCCAACTTATTATGGTATTTCCATTCTCATGGATGATGCACCGGACGACGAAACCAAAGAACTGTTGTCCCGGATCTATAAGCCAATGGAATCCGGCGGTACCCTTCACAGTGCCCTGGAAGGGACCGGTGTTTTTCCAAAATATATGGTTCACATGGTTGAACTGGGAGAACAGACCGGTCGTCTTGAGGAAGTATTAAAATCACTGACGGTGTATTATGAGCGGGAGGCATCCATCCGCTCCTGCATCAAAAGCGCTGTAACCTATCCTCTCATCATGACGGTTATGATGCTTGCGGTTATTGTCGTTCTCATCGCCAAGGTGCTTCCTGTTTTTTCCCAGATCTACGAAGAGCTGGGCAGCGAGCTTACCGGAACCGCGAGGGTTCTCATGAATATCAGCACTGTTTTGGATAAATACCTAATTGTTTTTGTTTTGGTTTTTGTCGTGCTGTTAGCAGTGGCGCTGCTGCTCTATTTTTCGGGGCTGACCCGGGTACTGTTTCAGGGAAAAGGGATCTCCCTATCCATTGCTGCCAGCAGGTTTGCAAACTGCATGTATCTTGCCCTTGCCAGCGGACTGGATACGGATCAGGGCTTAGAGCTTGCATATGAACTGGTTGACAATCCGTATATGCAGGCCAAAATCAACAAATGCCGTGAGCATATCCGCCATGGGGAAAGCTTTTCAAACGCATTGCTTCTGTCCGGCATTTTTTCACGTACCTACTCAAGCATGATTACCATCGGTTACAAGACCGGTTCCATGGATGAGGTCATGGAAAAGGTCGGGAACGCTTATGAAAATGAAGTGGAAGAACGGCTGAATCGATTCATCTCTGTCCTTGAACCGACTCTGGTGATTATTCTGTCCCTGTTTATCGGATTGATTTTAATTTCATTCCTGCTGCCGCTTCTTGGTATTATGTCCAGCATCGGCTAAGGAGGTCCCTATGTTATTTGAAGCAAAGAAAGAAAAAAAGAATATTGCTTCCTTTCTGCCTGTCATTCTTCTGATCCTGGTACTGATTGTTTTCTATTTCGCGGCAGGTTCCGTTTCCCAGACGAACGATGTCCGGGAAAAAGAAATCCTTCAAAATGCACTGGATCGAAGCATCACACAATGCTACGCCTTAGAGGGCGCTTACCCATCCAGCTTGTCTTATCTTGTTGAAAATTATGGTCTGACCTATGACAGCGAGCATTATTTTATTGATTATCAATACATTGGGTCTAACTTAAGACCCGATACCATGATTATAGAAAGAGATGGATTGTATGATTAAGCTGCATTCATCCGCACATAAAATTGATACGATTTTCGTGGTTGCGCTTTTTACCGTTTTTGCGGCTACTGCCTTTTTAGTAGTACTGATCGGCGCAAAGCAGTATCAGAAAACTGCGGACAACATGAATTACAATTACGAGGTTCGCACCGCTGCCTCCTATATCACGGAAAAAATTCGGCAAAATGATACCTCCTGCGACATTTGTGTAACTACGCTTTCCGGCGTAGATGCTCTTGCCATTTCCACTGTGGAAAATGAAAAGAACTATACCACCTACATCTATTATTACGAGGGATGGCTGCGGGAATTGTTTGTTTCGGAATCCGCAGTTTTTACTCTGGATGCCGGACAAAAAATTGTTGAAGTCTCTGATTTTTCTGCAGCGTTTGCCGGTACGGATCTGCTTGAAATCACATTTACAGGCACGGATGGCACCTCCTATCCGGTTTATCTTGCAATCCACAGCAGCAGAAAGGAGGATCTATGAAGCACAAAAAAGACTCCGGGAGCAGTCTTTTCCTCATGGAAATCCTGCTGAATATTCTGCTTTTTTCCGTCATGCTATCCTTCTGCCTTCAGTTTTTTGTCAAGGCACACAAGCTTACCAATTCCACAACGGAATTGGAGCGTGCGGTAACCTGCTGTTCCAATGCAGCGAATATGTTTGAGACAGGTGATGGCACCCTCGAATCCATCTATTCGATGTACAACAATAAAATATTCGTAGATGGGCAGCTGGTGGTCTATCTTGATAAAAACTTCATTGACTGCCCTTCCGAAGACGCTGTATTTACAATGACTGTCACCCTTTTACCAGGTAATTCTCCTGTGAAAAAGGCTGCTGTCAGCTGTAAAAAGGGAGAGGATGTCATCTATCAGATTACTGCATGCCAGTATCGTGCACTTACTCCGTCAGATTCAGGAGGTAACGTAAATGAATAAACATTCCAATTTCGGTTATTCAACAATCCTGCTCTCCTTTATCATCATCTGCATTCTTACATTTACAGCACTGACTCTGTTGACTGCAAATTCCGATTTTAAGCTCAGCAAAAAGGTTGCGGATCGAAATTCTTTCTACTATGAGGCACAAGAACAGGCCTATGATGAGCTTTCCGATATTGATCAGCTTCTGCTGCAATGCTATGAAGCCTCCTCTGATGAAGAAGCTTATTACGAATCTGCGTTAGCCGCAATCTCCGCTCGCTTTGAGGGAACCTTTGATACCACGGAGGGCCAGATGCTTTTTTCTTTTTCCAAAAGCATCACCTCCGATCAGTATCTGGAGGTTTCACTATTGTTGAAATATCCGGAAAGTGATATTGATACCTTTTATGAAATAGAAAAATGGCAATCCATTCACATAGATACACCATTTGAAGAACAACCACTAAACCTCATTGGGGGAGATAATTAAGAAAGGGATTTACTATGGATGTACGTAAAGTATTAGAAGAAGTAACAAAACAGGGAGCCTCCGATATTTTTATTATCGCAGGACGCTCTCTTACGTTTAAAGTAAAAGGAAATATGTCAAGCTTAGAAGACAATATTATGCTTCCAAAGGATACCTACGAATTTGTTGTCGGTATCTATGCACTGGCTGAGCGCGATATCACGTATTTCGAGCGCAATGGAGATGATGATTTTTCCTTTGCCATTCCGGGTGTTTCCAGATTCCGTGTCAGCACCTTCAAGCAGCGTGGTTCCTACTCTGCCGTAATCCGTGTGATTTCCTTTGAGCTTCCGGACCCGAAGGAGCTTATGATTCCCGAAGCTGTCATGAACCTTGCTTCTGCCCGCCGGGGAATGGTGCTTGTAACCGGACCTGCAGGAAGCGGGAAATCCACTACCCTTGCCTGCATCATCGATAAGATCAATCATGAAAGAGAATCTCATATTATCACCTTGGAGGATCCTCTGGAATTTTTACATCGTCATAAAAAGAGCATTGTTTCCCAGCGAGAAATCTCTACTGATACGGAAAGCTACTTAACTGCTCTCCGTGCTGCACTCCGTCAGAGTCCGGATGTCATTCTTCTTGGTGAGATGCGTGATTACGAGACCATCAATACCGCGGTTACCGCAGCAGAAACCGGTCACCTGATCTTCTCCTCTCTGCACACCATTGGAGCTGCGAATACCATTGACCGAATTATTGATGCATTTCCTGCCACTCAGCAGCATCAGATTTCAATTCAGATGGCGTCTGTTCTCAACGCGGTCATCAGCCAGAAGCTTCTTCCTTCTGTGGACGGCCGCATGGTTCCTGCCTTTGAAATCATGGTTCTTACTCCTGCGATCCGCAACCTGATCCGGGAAGGAAAGGTTCATCAAATTGACGGCATTATCTACACCTCAGCTTCTGAGAATATGATTGCAATGGATACCAGTATTTTCAATCTCTACAAGGAAGGTATCATTTCCAAACATACAGCAATCTCTGAAGCAGTAAATCCTGAGATGATGGAAAAGAGATTAAATTTGGGATAAATTGGGACAAGTCTTTTCTCTCATTTTAGAAACGTGTTTCTGAATGAATTTGAATGATTTGTATATTTTCGAGATTCTTTTTTTGAACTGTACCTAAAAATCCTCAAAAAAGTGCTTTTATAAGCTATTTTTTCGAGGATTTTTCCATTTTCATGCATCAAATTCTAGCCTATACCTAAGAAATGAAAAATTTTAGGTATAGGCTAGTTTTCCTTATTCATATTTATACAAATCATTTCTACCAGCTGCCCTAAGCTTAATCAACCTGCTCCGAAATACGAAGCAGCTCATTATATTTCGCTGTGCGTTCTCCTCGGCATGGCGCTCCTGTCTTAATCCAGCCTGCATTCACTGCCACTGCCAAGTCTGCAATAAAGGAGTCTTCCGTCTCCCCTGAGCGATGGGAAATGACTGCCTTGTAGCCGGCAAGCTGTGCACAGGCAATGGCATCCATGGCTTCGGTAAGGGTTCCAATCTGATTTACCTTGATAAGAACCGCATTTCCAACATTCATTCCAATTCCGCAACGAATACGTTTTGTATTCGTCACAAAAAGGTCATCTCCCACCAGCATTACACGCTGTGATTCTTCCTTGTCATGCATTCTCCAGGAATGATCTGCCATTCGGCCGGTAAACTCCTTCCAGCCTTCCCAATCCTCTTCATCCAATCCATCCTCAATGGAAATCAGAGGAAATTCACTCACCAGTTCCTCATATAACGCTATCATTTCCTGCCGGTCCCGCTCTTTTCCTTCTCCCGGAAAAACGTACCGCTTTGATTTTTCATTATACAATTCACTTGCCGCGGCATCCATTGCGAAAGCAAAGTCAGTTCCCGGTTTGTATCCTGCTTTTTCCACCGCTTTCTGTAAATACGTGAATACTTCCTTTGCATCTGCCAGATCCGGCGCGAATCCTCCCTCATCCCCAACAGCGGTGAGCATACCGTCTTCTTCCAGAATCTTCTTTAAATAGTGATATACTTCTGCACCCATTCGAAGTGCATCCCTAAAGTTATCCGCAAAGGGAATAATCATAAATTCCTGAAAATCCAGCTTATTTTTTGCGTGTACACCGCCATTGATGACATTCATCATGGGTCTTGGAAGGACCTTTGCGTTAATTCCGCCAATATATCGATATAATGGCATTTCCAGGGCACAGGCTGCGCATTTTGCGCAGGCAAGTGATACTCCAAGTAAGGCATTGGCTCCCAGATTCCCTTTATTATCCGTTCCATCTAATTCAATCAGCTTCCTATCAATGGCAATCTGATCTAAGACATTCATACCAAGAAGCTCATTTCTGATACGCTCATTGATATGATCCACTACCTTCTCCACGCCAAGTCCGAAATACTTTTTGTCTCCGTCACGAAGCTCAATTGCCTCAAATTTTCCGGTACTTGCACCGGAGGGAACCGATTCTCTTCCGATGGTCTTTCTACCCGTAGTCTCTGTCTGGGCGGTAATCTCCACCTCCACTGTGGGATTCCCTCTGGAATCTAAGATTTCTCTTCCATGTACATCAATAATTTTGATTTCTAAAGACATAAAAACAGCCTCCTGAGATTTTTTACTAGTATTTCCCAGAAGGCTGTTTTTTATTCAAATCAGAACGTTTAAAAAAGCGTCGGTACTTAATGAGTAAATATTCTCCCTTTTCGGAATTCTGTTCCTAAGAATGAATTTCATGCTTGATTGGCAAATTGTATCATTTCGCCGGTTGATTTTCTTCCAATACCTAAAATCCATGAAAAAAGCGGCATTTTAAGCGTTTTTTATGGTCGATTGTATGTTTTTGCAGGATCAATTTTAGCCTGTACCTAAGAAATTGCAAATATTAGGTATACCGCAAAATTCACTCCTCAAAATAATACAATTCGAGCGAAAAAACAGCAATTTGAAGCTGTTTTTCAAGGATTTTTAGGTATACGGCAGTTCCAACACCTCAAATCTTGCCAAATTCCACAATTCCAATTTAGATAATCCCTTTTCAGATTCCAAATATGCCAATTCATTCGGAAACACATTTGCGAAATGTAATCTCTATTACACGTTAATCTCTGCCGTTACGCCCAGCTCATCCTTGTTTGCATCAAGAACCGGCTTTACCACATCGCGGAGATAAACCTCTACCTGATATGGTGCACGTCCGACATAAAGTTCCGGCTTTAAGGTGCTTTCAATCTGTTCCTTAGTAAGTCCGAAGGATGGATCTGCAGCAATCAGATCAACTAAATTGTTATCCTTGCCTTCCTCCTTCACAGTCTTGCCTGCTTCCATGGAAAGCTGTCGGATTCTTTCGTGAAGCTCCTGACGATTTCCACCATTCTTAACGGCATCCATCATAATATTCTCAGTTGCCATGAATGGAATCTCGCTCATGAACTGCTTATAGATAACCTTTGGATATACAACAAGTCCGTCCACGACATTTAGGCAAAGATCAAGGATACCATCTACTGCTAAGAATCCTTCCGGTACAGAAAGACGCTTATTTGCAGAGTCATCTAAGGTTCTCTCGAACCACTGGGTAGAGGAAACGATAGCCGGATTCAAGGCATCCACCATAACATAATCTGCCAAAGAAGCGATGCGCTCACTTCTCATTGGATTTCTCTTATATGCCATTGCAGAAGATCCAATCTGATTCTTCTCAAACGGTTCCTCCACCTGCTTCAAATGCTGCAAAAGACGGATATCATTGGACATCTTGTGGGCACTTGCTGCAATTCCGGCAAGAACATTGATTACACGTGTGTCCACCTTTCTGGAATAGGTCTGTCCGGATACCGGATAGCACTCCTTAAATCCCATTTTTTCTGCAATCATCGGATCAATCTTATCGATGGTCTCATTATCTCCATTGAAAAGCTCAAGGAAGCTTGCCTGGGTTCCCGTAGTTCCCTTGGAACCGAGAAGTTTTAATGTGCTCTGCACATACTCCAAATCCTCAAGATCAATCATAAACTCATTGAGCCAGAGCGTTGCACGCTTTCCAACGGTGGTTGGCTGTGCAGGCTGGAAATGGGTAAATGCCAGAGTCGGAAGATCCTTATACTTTTCTGCAAAATTGGCGAGCTCAGCGATTACACTCACCAGCTTCTTGTGCACAAGCTTAAGAGCCTCATTCATGATAATAATATCCGTATTATCTCCCACATAGCAGGAGGTCGCTCCGAGATGGATAATTCCTGCGGCCTTCGGACACTGCTGTCCATAGGCGTACACATGGCTCATAACATCATGACGTACCAGTTTTTCACGCTCTTTTGCTACTTCATAATTGATATCATTGACATGAGCCTTTAACTCATCGATCTGCTCCTGGGTAATAACAGGCTTGCCATTCTCAGAAAGACCTAGCTCCATCTCGGTCTCTGCAAGGGCGATCCAAAGCTTTCTCCATGTGGTAAACTTCATGTCCTGTGAAAAAATGTACTGCATTTCTTTGCTGGCATAACGCTCAGACAATGGACTGCTGTAACGATCTGTACTCATAATGTTTTTCTCCCTGTTTTTGTTAATTCATGTTTTAATTTTTATCTATTTAAGATACGTTTTTCCAAATCGGCTTCCTTATCAAAGTATTCTCCTCTGATATCCTCCACCGGCGGTTCCATTGGATATTGTCCGTCAAAGCAGCCATGGCAGATTGGAAGTCCTTCCACCATCTGCGGCAGGCGGGCAAGCTCCAGATATCCGAGGGAATCTGCCCCGATAATCTTCCGGATATCTTCAATAGAACGATTATATGCTATAAGCTGCTCTCTCGCCGGTATATCTGTACCGAAATAGCACGGCCATAAAAACGGTGGTGAACTGATACGGACATGTACTTCCGTTGCACCGGCATCCCGAAGCATTCGGACAATGCGGTCCGAGGTGGTTCCTCTTACAATGGAGTCGTCAATCATAATCACCCGTTTGCCATCTACTGCTTCTTTCAATACATTCAGCTTAATCTGTACGCTGGACTCTCTGCTGGACTGCTTTGGCTTGATAAAGGTTCGCCCCACATAGCTGTTTTTTACAAATGCCGTGCCGTATGGAATACCGGATTCCAAGGAATAACCCAGTGCTGCGGCATTTCCGGATTCCGGTACGCCGGTAACAATATCTGCTTCCACCGGTGAATCCATGGCCAGAAAGCGTCCGGCCTTGATTCTGCTTGCATATACGCTCACTCCGTCGAAACGGCTGTCCGGACGTGCGAAATAGATATACTCAAAAATACATCTTGCTTCTTTTTCCGGTGCAATCGCCATAGACATATCCGAAGAGATTCCTCCATTCGGAGTGATTGTCACAACCTCTCCGGGCTTTACATCCCGGACAAACTCTGCACCGATGGTATCAAGGGCGCAGGTTTCCGAGGTAACAATATAGGCGTTATCTCGTTTTCCAATACAAAGCGGCTTAAATCCATAAGGATCACGGGCGGCAATCAGCTTCCGGGGGCTCGATACCACAAGGGCGTAGGCTCCCTTTAATCTCATACAGGCTCTTTTTACTGCCTCTTCTGCTGTATGGCAATGAATACGCTCTCTTGCAATGAGATAGGCAATTACTTCCGAATCGATGGTAGTCTGGAAAATTGCTCCCGTGTATGCCAGCTCATCGCGAAGCTCGGTCGCATTGATAAGGTTTCCATTATGTGCCATCGCAAGTGCACCTTTCACATAATTCAGCACTAACGGCTGGGCATTTTCCCGAGTGGAGGAGCCTGCTGTCGAATAACGGACGTGTCCTACACCAATGTCCCCCTTCATGGACTCTAACCCCTCCGGCGTAAATACCTCATTTACCAGCCCCATTCCTTTGTAAGATAAGACCTTCCCTTTTGGTCCGTTTGTATCGCTTACTGCAATACCACAGCTTTCCTGTCCGCGATGCTGCAATGCAAACAACCCATAGTAGATGGTTGAGGCAACATCACCTCCATCAAAGTCATACATTCCGAAGACCCCGCATTCCTCATGTAAGGAGTCTTCGTCGTAATAACTATCGGCTAAAACATCTTGTCCCATTTGTTCTCCCTTCCGGGATCCCCGAAACCCGTTTTGTAAAATTTAAAGCTTATACATCAACAATATTCTAAAAAATAATCCCCATTAATTTCTAGAAAACTCTGTTCCGGTAAGAAGCTTGTAGGCTTCCTTGTACTTCTCAACGGTTTTTTCGATGACATCTTCCGGAAGCTTATAATCACTGTCCGGATTTGCCTTTAACCAGTCTCTTACAAACTGCTTGTCAAAGGACGGCTGTCCGTGTCCCGGCTCATAGCCTTCCAATGGCCAGAAACGTGAGCTGTCCGGTGTCAGCATCTCATCACCGAGCACAACGTTTCCATTCTCGTCCAAGCCGAACTCAAACTTAGTATCTGCAATAATAATTCCCTTAGAAAGTGCATATTCAGCACATTTCTTGTAGAGCGCAATGGTGTAATCCTTAATCTGGGTCGCATAGCTAAGCCCCTTGCCAGGATAAATTTTCTCTAAAACTTCTACGCTTCTCTCAAAAGAAATATTCTCATCATGATCGCCAATCTCAGCCTTTGTACTTGGTGTATAAATTGGCTCAGGCAATTTGTCAGACTCTACAAGACCCTCCGGAAGCTTAATGCCACATACTGTTCCGTTCTCTTTGTAGCTTGCCCAGCCACTTCCGGTAATATATCCACGAACGATACACTCAATCGGAAGCATCTCAAGCTTCTTACACATCATACTGTTTCCATCGAATCTTTCCTGCCGGAAAAACTCAGGCATATCCTTTACGTCAACAGATACCATGTGGTTTGGCAAAATATCTTTTGTAAAATCAAACCAGAATCTGGACATCTGTGTAAGAATTGCTCCCTTGTCTGTTACCTTATTCTTAAGGATGACATCAAATGCGGAAATACGATCTGTCGCTGTAATGATCAGATTCTCTCCCACATCATATACTTCTCTGACTTTTCCTTCTTTAAATGGCTTATACTCTGTCATGATTGACCTCCGTAGAAATTATATTATGTTTTAATTTTTGTTTGTTTTATATTTTTTCCCTATTAATTTTGGAATTATCTTACCAAAAGTGATTTTCCGGTCATCTCTGCCGGCTGTTCCATACCCATAATATCAATGAGTGTTGGTGCGATATCTGCAAGGCATCCGCCCTCACGGAGCTTCCAGTCCGGATCTCCATTTACTAAGATAAACGGAACCGGATTGGTGGTATGAGCGGTATGTGGTGCACCGGTCTCATAATCAATCATCTTCTCTGCGTTTCCGTGGTCTGCACAGATAAACATGACACCGTTTACTTCCTTTACAGCCTCAACAGCCTTTCCAACAAGCTCGTCCACCTTCTCAACGGCTGCAACTGCTGCAGGAATCACGCCGGTATGACCAACCATGTCCGGGTTTGCGAAGTTGATAACGATTACGTCATATTTGTCGGACTTAATTGCCTCAACAAGATCCATTCCAACCTCCGGTGCACTCATCTCCGGCTTTAAATCATAGGTAGCAACATCCTTTGGTGAATTAACCAGTAAACGGAACTCATCTACATTTGGATCCTCTACTCCACCATTGAAGAAGAAGGTAACGTGTGCATACTTTTCGGTCTCGGCAAGACGAAGCTGCTTTAAGCCGTTCTTTGCCAAAAACTCTCCAAAGGTATTGGTAAGCTCTTCCTTCTCAAATGCAATTTTCTTGTTCGGAATGCTCTCATCATAGTTCTTAAAGCATACATAGGTAAGCTTTAAGAATGGTCTCTCAAATCCGGTAAACTGGTCATCACAGAAGGCTCTGGTGATTTCTCTTGCACGGTCCGGACGGAAGTTAAAGAAGATTACGGAATCCCCATCCTTTACAAGGGAAAGCGGCTCACCCTTCTCATCAACGATTACTGTAGGAAGAACAAACTCGTCCGTTTTTCCATCATCATAAGAAGCCTGCATAGCATCTACCGCATTGGTAGCCTTAACGCCCTCGCCTTTTGTGAGAGAATCATATGCAAGCTGTACACGATCCCAGTTATTATCACGGTCCATTGCATAGTAACGTCCGGAAAGGGAAGCAATCTTTCCTACTCCAAGCTCGTCCATCTTAGCCTGAAGCTGCTCTACATAGCTTTTTCCGGATGCTGGTGGTGTATCACGACCATCCAAAAAAGCATGTACATAAACTTTTGAAAGACCATTTCTCTTTGCCATCTCAAGAAGTCCGTAAAGATGTGTGATATGGCTGTGAACTCCTCCGTCTGAAAGAAGTCCCCATAAGTGAAGATCAGAATCATTTTTCTTACAATTCTCCATTGCCTCAAGAAGAACCTTATTCTCGAAAAATACCCCATCCTCAATATCCTTGGTAATCTTTGTAAGATCCTGGTAAATAATGCGGCCAGCGCCAATATTCATGTGTCCAACCTCAGAATTTCCCATCTGTCCATCCGGAAGTCCCACTGCCATTCCGGATGCAGCACCCTCTACAAAAGGGCACTCCTTCATCAATTTATCCATGACAGGAGTGTTTGCCATTGCAATGGCATTTCCCTCACTGCGTTCATTTAATCCATAACCATCAAGTACCATTAAAACTACTGGCTTTTTGTTCATTTTTTTATCCTCCTTATGCAAAGGTCTGCTGGCCCCTTGCCTCCTATCTTATAATACATGATTTTCCGACGATTGCAAGGTTTTTGGGGGTACTAATTCCTCAAATTTCCCACAATATCTATTCTTCTTCCCAACAGATCATAAGCGCCGGAATGTGTGCCGTAATGGCTGCCGGATTGATATGCATATGCTCCATCCTCTGCCGTGGATTGCCGGGATATCGTTCCCTTTTCATCAAACACCACATTTTCGGAAATGTCTGCCACATATTCGTAAAATCCCCTTATTTCCGTTTCCTCTTTTAGCATAGAGGTTGTCATATCCTGCTGCACACAGGGCAGCATGGAAACCTCCATCGCTCCGTCTTTTGCAATTCTTACCTGCAGGATTGTTGTATAGAGTGCCCCATCTGAGAACCAGAAATTTCCAAGACTGTAAAATACGGGCACTCCCTCCACATAATAAGCCCCCTGCAGACGGTGGGAATGGTTCCCCACGATCAGGTCTGCTCCAGCCTCCGCATATTGCTTTGCAAGATTCTTCTGGTCTTCCTCCGGGTACAGCATACCTTCCGATCCCCAATGTACATATACGATGACATAATCACTTACCTTTTTTGCCAGCTCAATTTCTGCCACAAAACGTTCCGGATTTGAAGTTCGAAGCACACCTGCCGCATCTTCCGTTGCCTGTTTCGTATATAATGTACTTTTCTCAATCTGCGTTGCCGCAACAAAGGCAATCTTTCTTCCGTTCAGGATAAAAAACTGTGGCAGTGTTGCCTCTTGTATGTTTTCTCCCGCTCCAACATATATGACCCCGGCATTCCTTAGTGTTTCCATGGTATCCAAAAGAGATACTTTCCCAAAATCATAGGAATGATTATTTGCCAGAGACACGATGTCCGTTCCAAACAGTTCCAGATTACTTACCTGGGCGGGATCTGCCCGAAAGGTATAGGTTTTCCCCGGAATCGGCTCTCCTCTTGTGGTATAGGTAAACTCATTATTTACCATCGTAATGTCTGCGGACTTAAGTTCCTGTAAAATATCCTCTGAAAAGCAATCCAGAATTCCATTGTCCCGCTCTGCAGCAGCTTCCATCGTATACCAGGATTCATCAAAATTAATATCTCCTGTAAAATCGATGACAATCTGATCCGTACTTGCTGCTTCCTTCCATGTAACATTGGAAAGCAGATAGGAGGAATAATTTAAGGAATTACAATATTCTAACCATAGCACATGAATGCTGCTTCCCGTTTTTTCATACCAAACATCGGAATCCTCGATTCCGTCCATTGCAACCTGTGCCAGTTCCCGGATTATCTCATCTCCGTACCTTGCATTCACCCAGAGCAGAAAGGATTCATCGATAGGATAGTTCGAATACATATCTGCCTTTCCCTGAACCAATATGGCGGAAAAGGACTCCGACAGATCGGATAGAACGTTCTCGGCTTTTCCCTCTTCTATAACAATTGATGCTTCCGGTATCCTCTGCTCTTCCATTTGAATGGTATCGCTTACTTTTTCCTTCGAGGAAAAAACTCTGCTTCCCCTTGACAGGAATACTCCAAGTAAGAGCATACTAAGCAGAATGACCCATGGGGCTATCTTTTTTCTATTCTTCATAACTTCCTCATTCGTAAAATTTGCCTAAATATACGAACATTATATAAAAAAAACAGCGTGCTTTCAAGTTATGAAAACACGCTGCATTTTTACTTATTAGTAGTTCATGATTATTGAGAACTTGTTCTCAATAATTGACGATCTTTCCGAAATCAGCCTTAAGAGAAGCGCCTCCTACAAGACCACCGTCGATATCCGGCTTAGCGAATAACTCTGCTGCATTTCCTGCATTTACAGATCCGCCATACTGGATACGAACAGCCTCAGCAGTAGCCTCATCATAGATTTCCTTGATGCACTCACGGATTGCACCGCAAACCTCCTGTGCCTGATCGGAAGTAGCAGTCTTTCCGGTTCCGATTGCCCAGATTGGCTCGTAAGCGATTACCATGTTGGCAACGTCTGCAGCTGCAACTCCGGCAAGGTCAGACTTAATCTGAAGTCTGATCCAGTCAAGGGTAACACCCATTTCTCTCTGCTCAAGAGATTCTCCACAGCAAAGAATCGGTGTAAGTCCTGCTTCAATTGCCTTCTTTACCTTCTTGTTTAAAAGAGCATCATCCTCTTTGAAATAATCACGTCTCTCAGAGTGTCCGATTACAACATACTTAACCCCTGCGTCAACAAGCATCTCTGCGGAGATTTCTCCGGTGTAAGCACCCTTCTCCTCAAAGTACATATTCTCGGCACCAACCTGTACGTTTGTTCCCTTTACAGCCTCTACAACCGGAACAATATCAATGGCCGGTACGCAGTAAACTACATCAACGCTGTCAGAAACTACAAGTGGCTTTAACTCTTCTACTAATTTTACAGCCTGGCTTGGAGTCATGTTCATTTTCCAGTTGCCGGCTACAATTTTTCTTCTTGCCATTTTTAGATTCTCCTCAATATGAATTATTTAATCATAATCCGAATACGGATTGCTTGGCTGTTATTTATCATCAGCTGCCATAACACCCGGTAATTCCTTACCCTCTAAGAATTCAAGGGAAGCTCCGCCACCGGTAGAAATGTGGCTCATCTTGTCGCCAAGTCCCATCTGGTTTACTGCTGCTGCAGAATCTCCACCACCGATAATTGTGGTAGCATCAGCCTTAGCAAGTGCCTCAGCTACTGCAAGAGTACCTGCTGCAAGAGTAGGATTTTCGAATACACCCATTGGTCCGTTCCAAACAACAGTCTTAGCAGATGCAACAGCCTCTGCGAAAAGCTCGCGGCTCTTAGGTCCGATATCGCATCCCTCACGGTCAGCCGGCATATTCTCTGCATCAACGGTTACTGTCTCAACCGGTGCATCGATTGGGTTCGGGAACTCTGCGATGGTAACGGCATCAACCGGAAGAAGGATCTTCTTGCCAAGCTTTTCTGCCTTAGCCATCATTTCCTTACAGTAGTCAATCTTGGTCTCATCCAGCATGGATTTTCCAATCTCATATCCCTGAGCCTTTAAGAAGGTGTATGCCATACCACCACCGATGATCAGGGTATCTGCCTTCTCAAGAAGGTTATCAATTACGTTAAGCTTGTCAGCAACCTTAGCT
>JBJENM010000055.1:0-15836 GCA_051880175.1 Agathobacter sp.
TCGATTGTATCTTTTCGCCGGATCAATTTTAGCCTGTACCTAAGAAATTGCAAATATTAGGTATACCGCGAAGTCCACCCCCTCAAAATAATACAATTCGCATGAAAAATCCGCAATTTGAGGCTGTTTTTCAAGGATTTTAGGTATACGACAGTTCTAGCACCTCAAATCTTGCCAAATTCCACAATTCTGATTCAAATATACAAATTCATTAGGGAACACTTTTCCTAAATGGGATAATTATAATAATGTCCTTACATATGCTGCAAGCTCTTCATCCTGACAGGATGCAAAGAAAAGATCTGCGAATTTTTCTCCTGCAACAGCTCCCTTTACAAGCTCCTGATCAAGATCCGGTAAAATGTCAATCAGCTTACGGTAGGTAGAAAGCTTTACCTCATCCAGAATCTTCTTATTGCGTTTTTCCGGAACTGCACGTTCTCTTGGATATCCCTGTCCGCTCTCCTCACAGAATAACTTCTCAAAGATATACTCCAGATTTAAATCACCACCCCAGCCAAAGCCTTTTGCAAATGGAATGGCAATTGCATTTCCATCATTGATCTGTGCAAAGGTATAGGCATCCAGTGGGTCCTCCACATGTCCGCAGATTACTCCCGGGAAAGAATTACATGCAAGCATTGCTCCCTCTCCGGTTCCGCAGCCGGTAATGACATAATCTGCAGCCTTTGAGTTTAAAAGGATTGCAGAAAGAATTCCGACCTGTACATATGTAAGCTGTGCCGCATCATCGGCAGCATACATTCCATAATTTACAACCTCATGTCCCATTGGTTCCACAACCTTCTTAAGGGCATTTTCAATTACAGAATTTTTTGCAGCCTGACTGTTTTCATTAATAAGTGCTATTCTCATATTTATGTTTCCTTTTCCTATATGATGAGCCAGGCAAATCATCCTGTGATCTGCCTGGTCTGTTCTGATTCCTAACGATTAATCATATCCCTTTTCAGAATTGTGTTCCTAAGAATGAATTTTGCTATTTGAATCAGAACGTTTAAAAAACGTCGGTACTTAATGAGCAATTTATTGCGAATTTAGTACCGTTACGTTTTTTACAAACGAGAGTGGGTTTTGATTCAAATATGCAAATTCATTCAGGAACACAATTCCGAAATGGAATTTAATCATTCACCTTGATATCCGGTGTTTCTTCAATCTCATCTGCAAATTTTGATGCATCCAGATTGTTCGGGTCCTGTCCGATATATGCGGAAATACCACCATCGATATATACTACCTGTCCATTGATGAAGTCAGATGCCGGAGAAGCAAGGAATACTGCAAGTCCCATAAGGTCCTCAGTACGTCCCCATCTCTGTGCCGGTGTCTTTGAACGGATGAAACGATCGAATGGTGCCATAGATCCGTCCGGTCCCTTTGCACGAAGCGGAGCAGTCTGTGGAGTTGCAATATATCCAGGTCCGATAGCGTTACACTGAATATTGTACTGACCATACTCAGAACAGATATTTCTGGTGAGCATCTTAAGTCCGCCCTTTGCTGCTGCATAGGCAGAAACAGTCTCACGGCCGAACTCTGACATCATAGAGCAGGCATTGATGATCTTTCCGCTCTTCTTCTCAATCATGTCAGGCAAAACAGCCTTTGAACAGATGAACGGACCGGTAAGGTCTACATTGATTACCTGGTTCCACTCATTAAGAGACATCTCTGTCATAGGGATTCGCTTGATGATACCTGCATTGTTTACAAGAATATCGATGGAGCCAACCTTTTCCTTTACGTCAGCTACAAATTTCTGAACCTGCTCTTCATTTGTAACATCACAAACAGCACCGTAAACCTCGATGCCTCTCTTCTTGTACTCCTCAAGGCCTCTGTCCACGAGCTCCTGCTTGATATCGTTGAAAACGATCTTTGCTCCTGCCTCATGATATGCTACGGCATATGCAAGTCCAAGACCATAGGAAGCTCCTGTAATCCATGCTACTTTTCCTTTTAATGAAAACTTGTCAAGAATATTACTCATTTTCGTTCCTCCAATTTATATGTTATCTCTATTATAGTTTTTCCGGCTATCCATTTCTTCGCACCACCCCATAAGAGCTATGCAAAAATAACCAAATTCCTTATCTCAGTTCCCGAAGATCCACATTATCCATATCGTCGAAATCCTGATTTTCTCCAACCATACCCCAGATAAAGGTATATGCGCAGGTCGCACATCCGCAATGGATTGACCAGCTTGGAGAAATGACAGCCTCCTCGTTTCTCATGACAATGTGACGGGTTTCTGTAGGCTCTCCCATAAAATGCATCATGACGGCATCCTCCGGAAGCTCAAAATACAAATACACTTCCATTCGTCTGTCATGGGTGTGACATGGCATAGAATTCCATACACTTCCCGGCTCTAAGTGGGTCATTCCCATCTCTAGCTGACAGCTCTCAACCTGACCCGGTAAAATGTACTTGCAGATGGTTCTATGGTTGGAAGACTCTAATGCGCCAAGCTCAACCTTATTCTCATCCTTTACAATTACAACTCCTTCTTCCGGAGTTCCTTCCGGCTTAATAAGCACTGTAGGATATGTCATATGTGCAGGTGCACTATTGATGTAGAATTTTGCAGGATTCTTTGGATCATCGCTCTCGAAGCTGATATCCCTTGCTCCCATTCCGATATACATTCCTTCTCTGTGCAATACATGATAGGTCTTTCCATCGATGGTAATACTTCCGTTTCCACCGATATTGATGACGCCCATCTCCCGTCTCTGCAAGAAATATTCTGCCCGAAGCTCATCGCCTGCGGTAAGAACCAGCTTCTTTGAAACCGGGGTAGCCGATCCGGTAATGATGCGGTCAATATGGCTGTATACCAGATAAATCTCATCCTCACGGAATACCTTTTGAATCAAAAATTCTTCTCTTAATCTGTCTGTATCATAATGCTTTACATCCTTTGGGGATGCTGCTGTACGAAGCTCCATGTTACTGTGCTCCTCCTTCCTTTTTCTTCTCGAAATGTCGAAATACCGGCCGATACAAATAGACACATATGTACGCCGGAAGGGAAAATCCAATCAGTGCCGCAAAAATACCGAAATACTGGAATAATGCGGTAAGTACCCAGGGCAGTGCAGTAATAACAATCATTGCCAGAGTACGGAAAATACCGTAAAAGCCAAGTGCATAGGCGCTCTTAAAGGTATTTTTTATACTATCTTCATAACGGGCGGTCACCGGGAAAATATAAATGATTCCAATGGAAGCCAGCACAGAAATGATCCAGATGACAACCTGAAAAAGCAAAGAGTAATGTCCCGGATCTGCCTGGTACATTGCCACGTAATCGCCGCCTAATATAAATACCATAAACAGGACAATCAGCCAGCACAATGTGGACTGCTTAAAATTCTGCATGAAGGCTTTTCCAAAATCCTTCAGAATATATCCCTCTTCGCCATGCACCATCAGGTACACCACATGGTGCAGCGCACTAAACGCCGCACCTGCGGTAAAAATCGGAAGGCACAGGACGATGACAACCAGATTTAAGATAATCAGGTTGGTCAGCGTATCCATAAATCGCATGAAGGGACTTTCCAATCCAAATATTTTTCCCATAAATCAAACCACCTTAATACTATCTCTGAACGCGGGCTCCTGCTCCACCCATGATAGCTTCTACTTCCTTCTTGCTTGCCATGGTTGTATCACCAGGAGTAGTCATAGCAAGTGCGCCGTGTGCTGCACCATAATTTACAGCAAGCTCAGCATCTTTGGTAGTCATAAGACCATATACAAGTCCTGATGCGAAGGAATCTCCTCCACCTACACGGTCCATGATCTCAAGTCCGTCATACTGCTTTGCCTTATAGATTTCGCCATCTGCCCAGCAGATTGCAGACCAGTCATTGATGGTAGCAGTCTTAACCTGACGAAGAGTGGTTGCAACAGCCTTAAAGTTCGGATAGGTTGCAGCAGCCTCGTTGATCATCTTCTTGTATCCCTCAAGGTTTAAGGTCTTAAGGTTCTCATCGTTACCTTCGATCTGGAATCCAAGGCAGGCGGTAAAGTCTTCCTCGTTACCGATCATAACATCTACATACTTTGCGATTTCCTTATTTACTTCCTGTGCTTTCTCAAGACCGCCGATTGCGCTCCACATAGAAGGACGGTAGTTCAAATCGTAAGAAACGATGGTGCCGTATTTCTTAGCAGTCTTGATTGCTGCAAGAACGGTCTCGCAGGACTGCTCGGAAAGTGCAGCATAGATTCCGCCGGTGTGCAACCAGCGAACACCTAAGGTTCCGAAGATGTATTCAAAATCGAAATCCTCCGGAGTTGCCTGGGAGATTGCGGTATTTGCTCTGTCTGAGCATCCTACTGCCCCACGGATACCAAATCCGCGCTCTGTAAAGTTGATACCGTTACGGCAGATACGGCCGATACCATCGGTCTTCTTCATATAAATAAGATCTGTGCTGACACCACCCTGCTCGATAAAGTCCTTCATCAGAAGTCCGACTTCGTTATCGGCAAAAGCGGTAATAACAGCAGTCTTCATACCAAAACACTTGTGAAGTCCGCGGATAACATTGTACTCTCCGCCGCCTTCCCATGCCCGGAAAGATCTTGCGGTGCGGATACGTCCCTCGCCCGGATCCAAACGTAACATTACCTCTCCAAGAGATACGGCGTCAAATGCGCACTCCTCTGCTGGTCTTAAATTTAATTCCATTTTCGTCTCCTTCTGCTACCTTTTGTAGCCTCCATTTTTATACTTGTAAAAAATACTTTCCTTTTTACTTTTGTGTGCCTCTGAATGAATTTTGCTAAGTGAGTTCTGATTCAAATATGCAAATTCATTCAGACACACAATTGTAAAATGGGTGAAAAATATTTTTATCCACGGATATCCTTAACGATCTGTGCTGCCTCTGCAGTAAGCTCCTTGATCTTCTCAAAATCACCGGCTTTAATAAGGTCTCCCTTAACCATCCAGCTTCCGCCGCAGGCAAGGATACGGTCATACTTTAAGTAATCCTTTACGTTCTCTGCGTTGATTCCACCGGTAGGCATGAACTTCATTCCTACATACGGAGCTGCGATTGCCTTGATATACTTTAAGCCTCCTGCCGGTTCAGCCGGGAAGAATTTTACGACATCAAGACCAAACTCCAGTGCAGTCTCAACGTTGCTTGGATTGCAGGTTCCCGGAGTGATCGGAATATTCTTCTTTACACAGTACTCCACAACCTTTGGGTTAATTCCAGGGCTTACGATAAATTTTGCGCCTGCTGCAACAGCACGGTCTACCTGCTCGGTAGTAAGCACGGTTCCTGCTCCCACAAGCATATCCGGGAATTTCTCAGACATGATACGGATAGACTCCTCTGCTGCTGCTGTACGGAAGGTTACCTCTGCACAAGGAAGTCCACCTTCCATAAGTGCGCGTCCAAGTGGCTCTGCGTCCTTTGCATCATCAAGTACAACTACCGGAATGATTCCGATTTTCTGAAACTGTTCTAATACTGCGTTCATTTTTTTCTCTCCTTCTCTACTTTTCTACATGAAGCTTGCTTCATGGTTGTGTTAATTAAAAAATCATTACCGAAACAGAATGGGGTGGGAAGGAATACAGACAGCTTGTCTGCCCTTCTGCCTTTCTGTCTGTGGTAACCACTGACATCTCCGGAGCGATGGCATCCGGCTTTTCAAAAGTGTTCTCTAAGTCTAAAGAACTGCTCTTTAATTGTATCACAGAACCCTTATCCTTGGAAACACCATGAAGCGTTATTTCGCATTGTTTCGTATCTCCGGTAAGGTTTACTGCCTTAAGAATTGTGTGGCCATTTCCTTTGTCTACGCTGGCTGCTACATACAGCTCCTCGATTTCCGGCAAATGGTCGGTGGTGCTATTGTAAAGCACACCATTTACATAGGTTTCGATTTTCCTGCCCTTTACCTTCAGCTGCAGGTCATACTCAATATCCTCCACGTGAAAAATCCGATGGGAAATCGTTGAGGGCCTTCCGCCCCGCAGGGAACTGATGTTGCAGTCCCAGTTATCCCATCCGCCAAATTCCCACAAAACAGAGGTTCCTTCGCTTTGTCTTCCGAAAAAGATCTTTAGTCCCTTTCTTCCTGAGGTTCTCTTGAATTTAAACCGCAGTGTATATGCATCGCTTTTTATCTGTCCGAGAGAAATTGTTCCATGCTTCTCATCGAGAATAGTATTCTCAAATATCTTTTTCTCTCCTGTCGCATCATCCGAAAGTTCGATATTCCAAAGATTTCCGGAAATCTCATTTCTTTCGATACAAAGCTCTCCGCAGATGGAAGACTCATCCAGCAAAGAAATCCGCTCCTCCATACCCTTACAGCAGACTTCCACTTCATCAGTTCCCTGATGCTCCATAAACATTTTCTGTACGTGGTAATTCGGTGTTTTTACAATGGATGCATTGTCAAACCAGAGCATGTCCGGTTTCCAGTTTACATAATTCACATTGCACAGCATCGGCGCATAGCAGGCAAGGGCAACCGCCTTTGCTTTTTCCAGATGCGTCATGTATGCCGCTTCCACAAGGGCATTGTAAAAGGTATTTCCCCAGGAAGCGTACTCTCCCAAAAATACCTTCGGCCCGTCCTCCGGAAAATCATCATAGTGATGCATATTGGCAAGAAACCATTCCGGGGATGAATAATAGTGTTCATCCACCAGATCCGAACCATACTTATTTGCGCAGCTCCAACCGGCTTCGTAGCCTTCCCCCACCGCAAAAGGTCCGGCAGTATTTATGATTTTGATATCGGGATATTTCTCCCTGATTGCCTTATGAAAATAAGGATATCGTTCAAAAAAGCCCTCTCCGATCTCCTCGTTTCCAATTCCGATATAGGTAAGTCCGAAGGGCTTGCTATGACCAAGTTCGGCCCGGATGCTTCCCCATTTTGTAGACGGCTCTCCGTTGGCAAACTCAATGAGGTCCAGGGCATCATCCACCCATTCTTTCAGTTGTTCTATGGGAACGCCTTCTCCCTTGTGGGGATTGAATCCTCCCGGAAGTACCGGAAGGGGTTTTGCCCCAATCTCTTCACAGAAGCAGAAATACTCATAATATCCAAGTCCAAGGGTCTGATTGTAGCCCCAGTTATTTCTCCAGCTCGGCCGTGTCTCTATGGGCCCGATGGTTCGCTTCCACCGGTACATGGAATTTCTGTCATGGTCATTTAGGCTTCCGTCATGGGTAAGGCACCCACCGGGGAAGCGCATAAATTTCGGATGCATGTCCCGCAGGGCTTCTGCGAGATCTCTCCGAAGTCCGTTTCTTTTTCCAAGAAAGGTATCTGTCGGAAACAGGGAAATCATATCCAGATCACATTCTGTCTCAGCTTCAAAGGATAACCTTAGATTTCCACAGGTGCTCTCCCCTGTTGCGGTAATTTCTGCTTCCGCAAAAGTCCAGTTTCCGGATGCTGCTTTCGTCTCAATCACAGCTGCTCCCAGCACCTTTCCGGTCTCATCACAGAGGTTCGTTTCCAGCTTTACGGATTCGTTTTCCCTGCACCGGATGTACACGCAGAAGCGGTATACTTCGTCCTTTTTAAAATACATTCCCGGCAGAAATCCGGCGTTTTTGATAAATCCGCCTTTTTTTGCCTTAATATGAAGATAATGGGAGTTGTCCGGATGAATTGGATTCCCCGTCTTAACCTCCCATTCGACATATTCGTTCTTTTCCCATGCATACAGGCTGTGATATTCCGGTCGGTCGATAGGATCAAACTCGAAGGATCGATTCTGCACCATCTCTGCGTAGAGACCTCCGTCTGCTGCATGGTTAATATCTTCGAAGAAGAGCCCGTACAAGTCCCCCAGCGACTTGTACGGTTTCTCACAATATATATGAATTTCCTTCATATCTCTCCCTTAGATGTCAAATTTAAAATAATTTACCGCATTGTTATAGGAAATATTCTTTACAATGTCTCCTAAGATCTCGTAATCCTGTGGGAACTCTCCGTTTTCAACCCATCCACCGATCAGATTACACATAATTCTGCGGAAGTACTCATGTCTGGTGTAAGATAAGAAGCTTCTGGAATCTGTAAGCATTCCCACAAATCCGGATAAGTTTCCGAGGTTTGCCAGAGAAATCATCTGGTCCTGCATTCCGGTCTTGTGATCATTGAACCACCAAGCAGAGCCCTGCTGAATCTTGGCAACTGCTGTAGAATCCTGGAAGCATCCGAGGATGGTTCCGATTGCCTGATTATCGTTTGGATTTAAGCTGTAAAGAATCGTTCTCGGAAGACCGCCTGCTTCATTCATAGCATTTAGGAAATCTGCCATCTGCATAGATGGTGCATAGTTGTTGATGCAGTCATATCCTGTATCCGGTCCAAGCTTGTTATACATGGTAGTATTGTTATCACGCTTACAGCCGTAGTGTAACTGCATAGCCCAGTCACGCTTTGTGTACTCGCTTCCTACAAACATCATAAATGCCGTCTTAAACTTCAGTTCCTCATCCCTTGTAATGGTTCCACCGGAAAGTCTCTTGGCAAAAATTGATTCAATCTCAACCTCATCGGCCGGAGCATACATGACATACTCTAATGCGTGATCGGATACTGAGCAGCCCATGGAAGCAAAGAAATCCATGCGGTTGGAAAGTGCTTTCTTTAAATCTTCAAAATTCTTGATTTCAACACCGCTTACGGCAGAAAGCTTATTCAGGTAATCGATATATTCCGGCTTCTCGATATTCATTGCCTTATCCGGTCTCCATGCCGGAAGAACCTTGACATCAAAGCTCTTATCCTCAGCAATCATCTTATGCCACTCGAGGGAATCAATTGGATCATCCGTGGTACAGATCAGCGTTACATTCGACTGCTTGATAATATTTCGAACACTCATAGACGGCTCTGCAAGCTTCTTGTTGCAAAGCTCCCATACTTCCTCTGCGGTCTTTGCAGAAAGTGCACCATGATATCCAAAGTATCTCTGGAGTTCTAAGTGTGACCAATGGTAAAGCGGATTTCCGATTGCTTTTCCCACACACTCTGCCCACTTCATGAATTTTTCCTTATCAGAGGCTCCCCCTGTGATGTAGTACTCATCTACTCCGCAGGAACGCATAAATCTCCACTTATAGTGGTCTCCCCCAAGCCATACCTGGGTAATGTTCTCAAACTGTCTGTCCTCTGCGATTTCCCTTGGATTGATATGACAGTGGTAATCCAGTACCGGCATTTTTTCTGCGTATTCATGATACAATGTCTTCGCAGTTTCCGTTGAAAGTAAAAAGTCCTGATCCATAAATGCTTTCATTTTCTATTCTCCTTTTTCCTCTGTTATTTCTGATTCCTGTTCCTCTTGTTCTCTTTGTGCCTCAGACTGTTTTTCCTCAAAATCCGCAAAGGTCCTATTATATAAGAAGACACACACATAGGCCGGAAGCGAGAAGCCAAAAAGAAGATCAATCAGAATAAAGTTTGGTATAAAATATGCTGCCACCCATGGTGCTATCGTGACAGCCACCATCAGAATGGATTTAAAAAATGCGTAAAACGCCATTGCAAGTGCATTTTTCAGTGCACGCTTTATCGTTGTCTCATAGCGCGAAATAATCGGAAAGACATAAACCACACAAAGGCATAACGTAAAAAACAGAGCATAGATTGCAAGCTTATAATAGGATGCAAATTCTAACCCCTTTTCCATAAAGATATAAATATCGATTCCAAGGATTCCCCCTACCAGAAGAATACCAAGCCAGATGATTGTTGCCTGTTTAAAATTCTTACCGAATTCTTTAAAAAAATCCTTAACAATATAGCCCTCTTCATTTGTCCTCATCTTATAAAGTTGTTTGTGCATTGCCGTATAGGCCGCGCCAATCGTAAAAATCGGCAGGGAACAAATGACCGCTAACACATTTAAAGCCAATAGATTGGCTATGATATCAAGAGCCCGCATAAACGGGCTCTCAAAATTTAAACCTTTACTCATAGAGTAACACCCTTCTTGAAAATTGCCATATCATGGAAGCCTGCCCGCTCACTGGCCACCTTTTCGCCGGAAGCCACAGCCACAACATAGTCGAACAGTTTCTGTGCCGTTTCATTCATTTCCTGGTCTTCCACCAGCACTCCCGCATTGAAATCAATCCAGTTATTTTTCTTACCTGCAAGGGTACTGTTGCTTGCAATCTTAACGGTAGGAACCGGTGAAGCAAATGGTGTTCCCCGTCCTGTGGTAAACAACACAATATGCGCTCCACTTGCTGCAAGTGCTGTGGAAGCCACAAGGTCATTTCCCGGTGCGCTCAACAGATTCAGTCCCGGTGTCTTCACACGCTGTCCATAGAAAAGCACGCCCTTTACGGCAGAGCTTCCGGACTTCTGTGTACATCCTAAGGACTTATCCTCCAAAGTGGAAATTCCACCCTTTTTATTTCCCGGAGAAGGATTCTCGTAAATAGTCTGATTATTATCTTTAAAATACTGCTTGAAATCATTGATCAGCTTTACGGTTTCCTCAAACAGTTCTTCATTCTCACATCTGTTCATAAGGAGTGTTTCCGCTCCGAACATTTCCGGTACCTCGGTAAGAATCGTGGTGCCGCCTTTGCTGATTAAAAGATCCGAGAATTTTCCAACCAGCGGATTCGCCGTAATTCCTGAAAATCCATCGCTTCCGCCACACTTCATTCCGATGATCAGCTTTGAAACGCTGATTGGCTCACGACGGAAGGTAGCTGCATAGGAGATCAGCTCATCTAAGATTGGTTCTGCCGCCTCCATCTCATCCTCTACCTCCTGGCAGACCAGGAATTTGACACGTTTTTCATCATAGTCGCCGATGTATGGTTTTAACACATCAATATTGCTATTCTCACATCCAAGCCCCAGTACAAGTACTCCGGCAGCATTTGGATGATTGATCAAATCACTTAAGATTGCTCTTGTATTTTCCTGATCGTCCCCCATCTGGGAGCAGCCATAGGGATGAGGAAAAGCGATTACTTCTTCTACTCGTTCCCTTGTTGTTTCATCCATTGCGGATAATCGTTCATTTGCAGCCTTTGCCATTGCAGTTGCAATATTATTCACACATCCGACGGTGGGAACGATCCAGATCTCATTTCTTACACCGACTTTTCCATCCGGGCGGTTATATCCCATGAAGGTGACATCCTCGGTGGTCTCCTTTGGCGTCTCAACCGGATCATAGGTATATTCCAAAAGGTCGCCAAGGGCGGTCTTTACATTATGAGTGTGGATCCAGGAGCCTGCGGCGATAGCTTCCTTCGCATTTCCGATACGGAAGCCGTATTTTACGACCTCGCCCCCTTCCGGAATATCCTTGATTGCCATTTTATGTCCGGCAGGAATGTCGCAAAGGGCTTTTACGCCCTCCACAACAGTACCTTCTTTTATTTCCTGTAATGCTACGATTACATTATCATTTTCATGAATCTTAATGTGATCCTTCATATCGATCTCCTTTATTTCAAGACGATTAGTTGAAAGTCTTCTCCATAGCCTTTCTCATTCCAAGCTCTCTGATATCAGCAAGATATCCTGCTACAGCAGCCTCGACGCCATCAATAGCGGTAATATCCTGTCCCCAGAAATCTACATTGGAAAGTACAGCCTTTGCGTATTCTGCGGCAGGCTTTCCACTGTTTGCTGCGCAGAACTCCAATACGAACATATCATCTAAAATGTTGTATTCCTGCTCTCCTCTGTGTCCGATCAAAGCCTTATCACGAATCTCTGAGCCAGTATAGAATGCCAGAAGCGCTGCCAGAGAGAAGGTAAGGTGGGTCGGAAGCTTGCCTTCATTCTTAATGTAATCTAAAAAGCTTGGCATACATCTTGCTCTCCATTTGGAAACAGAATTTAATGAGATAGAAAGATGTGCATGCTTTACATACGGATTGTTAAATCTTGTAAGTACTGCCTCAGCGAAATCCAAAAGATCCTGCTTTGGAAGGGTAAGTGTAGGAATTACCTCATCGAAAAGAGTTCCCTTAATAAAGTTAAGGATCAGTTCATCCTGCATAGACTCCAATACGATATCATTTCCGCAAAGGTAGGAAGCAAGCACGAAAGAGGTATGTGCACCGTTTAAGATACGAACCTTTCTCTGCTTATATGGCTTCTGGTTGTCTGTAAAGATTACCGGAAGACCTGCCTTTGGAAGCGGGAACTCATCGCTGATATCCTTAGGACTCTCAATTACCCAGAGTGCAAATGGCTCTCCTGTTACAATCAGGTTATCCTGATATCCGAATTCTTTGCAAAGCTGTTCTGCCTCATCTCTCGGATACCCGGTTACAATACGGTCAACAAGTGTGGAGGTAAATACGCAGGCCTCATTGATCCAATCTACGAACTCTTTTTCAAGGCCCCAGTTCTCTACCTGCTTTAACACACATTCCTTTAAGTGAATACCATTATCATCAATAAGCTCTACCGGAAGCATGACAAGTCCTTTATCCATGGCTCCGTTGAAGTGCTTATATCTCTCATATAAGAATTTGGTAAGTTTTCCCGGATAGGACTTTGGAGGAGTCATCTCCAGACGGTCGGAAGCATCATATACGATTCCTGCCTCGGTTGTATTTGATACGATAAAACGAAGGGTATCTAACTTCGCATAGCTTGCGTACTTCTCATATTCTTCATGTGCAGCAACAACATCCGTAACACTTGTCACGATACGGTTAATGCGCTTTGCTTCTCCGTCCACGATTCCACGAAGCTGTACGGTGTACTGGCACTCCTGCTTATGGAAAAGATCTAAAGAACCAAATTCGATTGGCTTTACCAATACAATATCTCCGTCGAACTCTCCGGATTCATTTGCGATATCAATCATGTAATCCACAAATGCGCGAAGGAAATTACCCTCACCGAACTGTAATACCCGAATCGGTCTTTCTACTTTGTTTGTCTTTGCCTTGCTTAATAATTCCATGTTTCCCGCCCTTTCTCTTGTTAAAAATATTTTCAATTCCGGTTCACTCCCCGAAAATGTAAGCGTTTACATTTTCTATTTTTGCACCTTTTTCAAGATAAGTCAACTCAAATTATCCTTAATCCATATTTTCTATCTTTTACCCATATTTTAGCATGCTTTTTTGTATATTTCCACTAATATTTTATATTAGCCATTTTGGCTCATTGCATTTTCCTCGTCTAAATTGTATAATGGCATTGGATTTAATGTAACTGTTTACATTTCCAGAAACGCTTGATTTTACAATGTTTAGGAGTTATGAAAATGCCACTTACAATTTACGACATCTCAAAAAAGGCAAATGTCTCCATTGCAACGGTTTCCCGTGTTCTAAACGGAAGTGACAATGTCCGGGAGTCTACAAGAAAAAAAGTAATGGACATCATCGAAAAATATGACTATACTCCAAATGCTTCCGCAAGAGCCATGTCCCTTCGGTCCTTAAAGACCATCGGTATTCTTTGCGCGGATTCTTCCGACATCTTTTTGGCAAAAGCTGTGTACTATCTGCAGCAGGAGCTTCAGTCCAGCGGTTATGAATCCTTATTATGCTGTACCGGATATAATCTGGATTTAAAGCAGAATTACGTGAACCTGATTCTTTCCAAAAAAGTCGACGGATTAATCCTGGTTGGTTCAAACTTCATCGGAACTACAGAAGAGGAAAACCAGTACATTATTGACGGCTCCGCACAGGTTCCGGTCATGCTCTTAAACGCTTCCTTTGATTACCCAAACGTATATAGCACCTTATGTGATGATTCTTCTTCCATGCTGGAGGCTACCGTTGAAATGGTAGAGTCCGGAATTTCCGATATCCTGTATCTGTACAATTCGGATTCCTATAGCGGTAAGAAAAAGTTGAGTGGATTTGAGATGGCAATGAAGAGTAAGCATATCGCAAACTATGAAAATCTCATCGTCCGCATCGACTCTTCCCTTACCCAGATTGAAGATATCGCAAGCTACATAGAAGAATTTGCAAAAGCCGGGCACACCTTCCATGGTGTGATTGCCGCCGACGATACCCTTGCCATTGCGGCAATCAAATATGCCCAGCGCAACGGTCGCAGCGTTCCGGATGATTTATCTGTCATCGGGTACAACAATTCCATCCTGACCAGCTGCTGTACCCCGGAGCTTACTTCCATCGACAATCATCTTGAGACCCAGACCACCCAGTTGGTAAAAACACTGATCGGTGTCCTCTCCGGTGAGGAGATGCCTAAGAAATCCATTTTCTCAGGAAAACTTGTAAAAAGAGGAACTACCAATTTTTAATACATATGAAAAGAGCAGGCCTAAAAGCCTGCTCTTCGCATTTCTGTATAAGCCAGAAGGAATGGTCCGACACCCTTGGCATCATCCTTTACAATTGGCTCAGACATATAATAGTCATAGGTTCCCGGCCGGTGTGCCGCTCCTCCAAGCCCGGCCACAAGGCAAATTCCATCCAAATGCAAGTCTCCCTTTTCATCGGTGGTGAGATACTTTTCACAGACACCATCAAATGCTTTCTTTCCGTACTTCGCATATTCTGCCGGAAGATAACCAAGGCGAACGCCCTTAAGAAGGGCATAGGCCATGATGGAGCTTCCGCTGGTCTCTAAGTAGTTTCGATCCATTCCACCAAAGTTTACAACCTGATACCACATTCCGCTTTCATCCTGATACTTAAGCATGGCATCCATCAGATCCACAAAGGCATCTTTTAAAAGTGTACAGATTTTTTCTTCTGTTTTGTCCGCTTTATCAAGGGTATCCAGCAAAGCCATGGAATACCACCCAAGGGCACGAAGCCAGAAGTTTTGGCTAAGTCCCGTTACCTTATCGCACCAGAACATCTCCCTGGAGGAATCATAGGCATGGTAGTAAAGACCGGTCTTCGGATCTCTCATGATTTCTATTACATTCTTAAACTGGTTATAGATATCCTCATAATTCTTCTTGTTGTTAAATCTGGTCTCATACTCCATATAGAAGGGCTGTCCCATATACATGCCGTCCAGCCAGACCTGATTTGGGTAGATATTCTTGTGCCAGAAATTTCCTGCTTCTGTACGAGGCATATCCTTTATCTGACTATAAATCAAATCAATCGCTTTTCTGTATTTTTCCTTTCCGGTCAAATCATAAAGCTCAAACAAGGTTTTTCCCGCATTTACATTATCAATGTTCTTTTCTTCTACATCATATCCTTCAATGGATCCATCCTCGAATACCTTCGCATCAATAAAGGCATCCGCAAAAGCAAAGTATTTCTCATCCTTTGTGATGGCATACATCTCCATAATTGCTTTGATCATGCATCCGTCAATGTAATCCCATGTAGATTTTTTACCGGCAAGAATTTTCTCGATATTCCAGACAGGGCGGTCCGGAGTGCTCTTTTCCATCAATTCTTCCATGTACTTTTCAATTTTATCCATACTTTGCTCCTTTATGTATTTAATATTTTTTCATTTCCATTTGTATTACTAAAAATGAATTTTGCTATTCGAATCAAAACTCTTAAAAAGCGGCGGCACTTAATGAGCAATTCAATGCGAATTTAGTACCGCTACGCTTTTTACAAGCGAGAGTGGATTCTGCTTCATGCTTGATTGGTAAATTGTATAATTTCGCCGGTTGATTTTCTTCCAGTACCTAAAATCTATGAAAAAAGCGGCATTTTAATCGTTTTTTATGGTCAATTGTATGTTTTTGCCGGATCAATTTTAGCCTGTACCTAAGAAATTGCAAATATTGGGTATACCGCGAAGTCCACTCTTCAAAATAATACAATTCGCATGAAAAATCCGCA
>JBJENM010000056.1:0-3611 GCA_051880175.1 Agathobacter sp.
CAACAAAAAAATGCCGTATTTATGCGGCTTTTGGCGTTTCGCAAACGCCTAAAAATGGGATATATAAAAAAGGAGATGGCATTTTGGAAGAAAAAAGTACAAGTGTAATAGAGATGTTCTTACAAATGATAAAGGAATCCGATAATATCGTCTTTTTTGGCGGGGCAGGAGTATCCACGGAAAGCGGAATTCCGGACTTTCGCAGTGTAGACGGATTGTACAATCAAAAGTATGATTATCCGCCGGAGACCATATTGAGCCATACCTTTTACCGGAGAAATCCGGAGGAGTTTTACCGCTTTTACCGGGATAAAATGCTTTGTCTGGATGCGCAGCCGAATATCACGCATATCAAGCTGGCGGAACTGGAAAAAGCGGGAAAGTTGAAGGCTGTGGTAACACAGAATATCGATGGTCTTCATCAGAAGGCAGGAAGTAAACATGTGATGGAGCTCCATGGCAGCGTGCTCCGCAATTACTGCGAGCGCTGCGGCGAATTTATGTCCGCTGAAGAAATCCTGCACTCCGAGGGAGTTCCAAAATGCCCCCGCTGTGGCGGTCCGGTAAAACCGGATGTTGTTCTTTACGAAGAGGGGCTGGATCAAAAGACCATAGAAGATGCCGTTTACTATATCAGCCATGCGGATATGCTGATTATCGGAGGAACATCCCTTGCGGTGTATCCGGCGGCAGGGCTCATCGATTATTACAGAGGAAATAAGCTTGTACTGATCAATAAATCTACTACGCCAATGGATAACAAAGCAGATCTGTTGATTCAGGCAGGACTGGGCGAAGTGTTTGGAAAGGTTGAGATATAAGAATGGATAAATATGCAGTAGGTGATATCGTAAAATTAAAGAAGCCACATCCCTGCGGCAGCAGCGAGTGGGAAATCCTCCGTGTCGGAGCAGACTTCCGGTTAAAATGCATGGGATGCGGGCATCAGGTCATGGTAAAAAGAACCCTCGTGGAGAAAAATGATCGTGGACTTACAAAGAAAGAAGCTATGGACTGATCCAACCCACGCGGTAGGAAAAAATTTATAATATGAAACCTGACAAAAGTGGGAAAAGCCAGATCATATCACGATAAAGATATTCTTGCTTCGGATGAGGATGTACGAAGCATTTCTCAGAAGCTGCTAGCACAGAATAAAGAAGCTTATGAGGTGCTTGCTAAATGAAAAAACTGGGCAAAGAGCAAATTTATACCAGAAGTATAATGACAGCTAAAGAAAAAAGTGTTATTATTCGATACAGAAAGAGATAAGCGGAGCAGAAAATACGCTCCCAGGAAAGGAAAAAGACATGACAACAATGAATCGTTTATATCAGCTTTATAGTGAACGTAAATCGTCAGCGCTTCTCAATGGATATGAGCAGAGCTTTGATTTTATGCGCTCATTTAAGGCTAAGCATAAGCGAGAAAATTGTGTTTCGGAAATTGTCGTGGAACCAGGAAAATAAAACTGGGCAGACATAATAGATCAACATGTTTTTAGCGTACCGCTTACCTTAGATGATGAGGTGAGCGGTTTTTTTATGCAGAGTTGGCTCAACTGGTACAGCATCGGACTTGAAATCCGACATCCCAAAAGGGTATCAGGGTTCGAATCCCTGGCTCTGCGCTCGTCCAAAGTTCTCAAATTTTGAAAGGAAAGAACAATGAAAGCATTAGAGATTAAGGGAAAAGTGAATACCGCTATCTGCTATGCAAAGGTAGTAGAGGAGGAAGCGATAGATCAGGTAAGACGTATGTGCGACTATGTTATGACAGAAGGATCGAAGATTCGAATTATGCCGGATGTTCATGCTGGTAAGGGCTGTACTATTGGAACCACAATGACAATTGCTGGTAAGGCCGTTCCAAATGTAGTAGGCGTCGATATCGGATGCGGCATGTATACAGTTAACCTTGGAAAAATTGATATTAATTTTGAAAAGGTAGATGAAGCTGCACATTTTATTCCATCAGGAATGAATGTATGGGAAGGACGGCAGGAACGATTTGATCTCACAGGACTTCGCTGTTACAGAGAGCTTAAGGATTCAAAAAGACTTGAAAGATCACTTGGGACTCTCGGCGGCGGAAATCACTTTATCGAGATTGATGAAGCTGCAGATGGGACAAAATATTTAATCATTCATTCTGGCAGTCGTAATCTTGGTAAGCAGGTGGCAGAGATTTATCAGAAACTCGCAATTAACCTTAGCAGAGGATATGGAGACTATCTGGAGAAGCGTGATGAGATTATCAGAACCTACAAGGAGCAGGGACGTAAGAATGAAATACAAGAGGCGTTAAAGCAGCTCCATTGGCAGGTGTATGAGAGTCCAACCAGCATTCCAGAGGATCTTTGTTATTTGGAAGGCAAATATCTTGAGGATTATCTTCATGATGTTGAAATCTGTCAGGCATTTGCTCGCAGAAGCAGAGAAAAGATGGCAGAGATAATTCTTGAAAGAACAGGTATGACCGGTAGCGAGGCATTTCATACAATCCATAATTATATTGATACAGATGAAATGATTTTAAGAAAGGGCGCGATAGCGGCCCATAGTGGAGAAAAAGTGCTGATTCCAATAAATATGAGAGATGGAAGTGTACTTGCAATCGGTAAGGGAAACCCGGAGTGGAATTATTCAGCCCCTCATGGAGCAGGACGAATAATGTCCAGATCAAAGGCCTTCAAGGAATTGACCATGGAGGAGTACAAGAAGACAATGGAGGGAGTTTACACTACCTCAGTCAATGAGAATACATTGGACGAAGCACCAATGGCATACAAATCACTTGATGACATCATTGATGTCATCAAGGAATCTGTAGATGTCATTGATGTAATGAAACCTATTTACAATTTTAAGGCATCTGACTAAAACCAAAAGTTTCGGTCAGATGACCGGAACAGGAGGAAAAGATGTTTAACATGCCTACCATCGATATGGTAGCAACAGGAAGAAATATTGCAAGATTGAGAGAGGCTGCAGGTCTTTCAGTAAAAGATTTGGCAGAGGTGTTTGGATTTGCAACACCACAGGCTGTATACAAGTGGCAGCACGGAACTGCTATGCCGACGATTGATAACTTAGTTGTATTGGCTGCAGTATTTGGTGTTTCAATGGATGATATTGTTGTAATCGATGTAGATACAAAGGCGCAGATTAGCGCATGAATTAAAACCCGGAGCTGAGAAAACTTGGCTCCGATAAGGTCCCCTAGTCTAATGGTTAGGACGCTGGCCTTTCACGCCAGAGATACCGGGTTCGAGTCCCGTGGGGATCATTATGGGTAGGTAGCCTAGTGGCGAAGGCAAGAGACTGTAAATCTCCCACATAAGAAACAGCGTTGGTTCGAGTCCAACCCTGCCCACTTTTGTTTGCGTGTCCGAGATGGATTAAGGTACCTCCCTGCTAAGGAGGTGTGCGGAAAAACTGCACCGAAGGTTCGAATCCTTCCGCAAACGCTTAAATGGCTGCGCTTTTACGAACAAAAAAGAATGCAAAAATTGAAGAATCGGGGAAAAAGTGCTTGAAAATGGTGGAAAACCATGGTATTATCCTGACTTTTGCAGCAAATAAAGTGTAAAATACCCGTCAAGCTCAATA
>JBJENM010000057.1:0-15702 GCA_051880175.1 Agathobacter sp.
CGGAAAGTGCAAGCTTAGAGCAGGTTTCCTATATTGCAGAGGGAAATGATGAAGTAATTGCCTATGTGCAAAACTATCCGGGGGCAATCGGCTACGTATCCAAGGGAAAGGCCGTTGCTGCAAAAGGCGTTTCACTGGTGGAAACAGATGAGAAAATAGCACGGCCTTTCTATCTTGTACATATGGGAGAGCAGAATGATCTGGAAAGAGATTTTGTGACCTTCCTGCTAAGTGCCGGACAGGAAATCATTCAAACAGAGTATGAACCGGTAAAAAAGACCACCTCCTTTTTGTCAAACCGATCAGAGGGAGCACTTAAAATCGGCGGATCAAGCTCTGTGGCAGGAGTCATGCAATTGCTGGCAGATGAGTATATGAAACGAAATCCGAATGCGACAGTCGCTGTTGTGACAACGGATTCTGCAGACGGAGTGAACGGAGCAATTAATGCAACCTATGATTTCGGAATGGTTTCAAGAGAATTAGAGTCATATGAGAAAGAGCTTCTGAATGCAACAAAGATTGCAGAGGATGAGATCGTACTGATTGTAAACGAAAACAATCCCATACAGCGAATGACGATGGAAGAAATCGGGAAAATATATGATGGGACCTATACTGCGTGGAGCAATTTGAAGGAGGAAAAATAGGATGAACGAAACACTAAAGATATTGTTCGGTCTTTTCGGAGGACTGGCAATTTTTATCTTTGGAATGAATATGATGAGCGAATGCCTGCAAAAGGCAGCGGGAGAGAAGATGAAAAAGATTCTTGGTCTCCTTACCAAAAATCCGCTGCTTGGTGTTCTTGCGGGGGCTCTTACCACGGCAGTATTGCAGAGCAGTAGTGCGACAACGGTAATGGCAATCGGTTTTGTAAGTGCAGGACTTATGACCTTGCCACAGGCTATTTCCATTATCCTTGGCGCCAATATCGGAACTACAATGACCGCACAGATTATTGCGTTTAAAATCAGTGATTACATCTATCTGCTTATTGCAGTGGGCTTTATCATTTCTTTTGTCTGCAAGAAGGAAAGAATAAAAAATATTGGTCAGACGATTTTTGCCTTTGGTCTGTTGTTTGAAGGAATCGAGACCATGGGTGGCGTGATGAAACCCTTGGCGGGAAGCCCCTTCTTTACGGATTTGATTGAGAAAGTGGCAGGAATACCAATCTTAGGCATTTTTGTCGGAACGCTGATGACTTTGGTAGTGCAGAGCAGTAGTGCAACAATTGCGGTTCTTCAGAATTTTGCAGCGCAGCCATGTGCAGATGGGGTTACGAGCATTATCGGACTGGCCGGAGCAATTCCGATTCTGCTGGGAGACAATATCGGTACGACGATTACTGCACTTTTGGCATCGGTGGGACAAAGCAAGGATGCAAAGCGGACAGCGGTTGCCCACAGCATTTTTAACATATCCGGAGCATTTTTGTTTGTATGGTTCGTAAAACCTTATGCAGCTCTAATTCAATACATTTCTCCAAAGGGAAATGAGGTGGATGTGATTTCCAGACAAATCGCAAATGCACATACCGGATTCAATCTGGCCATGACGCTTATCTGGCTTCCGCTGATTGGTCTCTTAGTCAGGATTGTAATGATAATCATTCCAAAAAAGGATGGCGATTCTGTGGTGCCTGTGGCAGCTACCTCTTATCTGGATGACAAACTGGCCTCCCAGCCTACCGTGGCTCTTCATCTGGTTACCAAGGAAGTCATTCACTGCGGAAAGCTGGTGGAGGATATTCTGTTAAAAATCAGGGAAGTATCGGACAAGAACGAAGAAAAGCTTGCCAATGATATTATACAATCTGTGGAACAGGAGCATGCCATCTATGAAAAAATAAATGACTACCTTGCGAAAGTATTTGCGGAGGGAGTTGTAACGGAGGAACAGGTAAGTGCGTCCACAAGGCTTATGAATATTCTCTGTGATATTGACCGAATTGCCAATTGGAGTAAAGACATTACGCAGCTTTTGATGGGAAAAGGCGGGAAGAAGAGTAAGCTTTCCAAGGAGGCAAAAAAGGATATCCGAAAAGCGGTGCGCCTTATTCTGGAAATGTATGCATATGCATTACATGTGCTGGTAAATGAAGATGAAACAGGAAAGAAGAATATCCAGAAAAAGAAGGAAGAGGTACTGCTTTTAGAGGAGAAAATGAGAAAAGCACATATGGAGCGTGTGGGACAGAATAAGTGCAGTGTGAAGATGACGGCGATGTATAACGGAATTCTTCAGGACATTGACAGGATGGGAAACAGCTGTGTTAATTTAGTAGACATGGCATTGGAGAATCCGGGACTGGAGCTTCTGATTGAAGAGGTATAAGGGAATGAAAAAAGAGGATATGAAATGTTATACAAATAGGGAATTGTCATGGCTTTCTTTCAATGAAAGAGTTTTAAATGAGGCTGGAAATCCAAAGGTTCCGCTGGCAGAGCGGTTGACCTTTGCGTCCATTTACCAGACAAATCTGGATGAGTTTTTTATGGTACGTGTGGGTACCCTGATGAGCCAGATGAATTCAAAGGAAAAAATCTATGAAAATAAGACGGGGATGAGCAGTGAAGAGCAGGTAGCGGCAATCCTAAAGAGAACCCGGGAGCTGGAAAAGAAGAAGGCTCATACCTATGAGCAACTGATGGGAGAGTTAGAACCGAAAGGTGTTCGGATTATTAACTTTAACAAGCTTTCCAATGAGGAAGGAAAAGTATTGGAGCAATATTTTGATCTGCATATCGCGCCGTTTCTTTCTCCGATGATCATCGGAAAGCAGCACCCGTTTCCCTTCCTTGCCAATAAGCAGCTTTATGCCATCGTGCTTCTGACAACGCAAAAGGGAAAGAATAAGATCGGAATCGTTCCCTGCAACAATACGGTTTTCCAGAGATTGATCGAGATTCCTACCAGACCGGGCACCTTTATGCTTTCGGAGGAATTGATTCTGCATTTTATTTCAAAGCTATACAACAAATACACCATTCGGGAAAAGGCAATCATGCGTGTGACCCGAAACGCAGATATTGATGCAAACGGTGCTTACGACGAAGATCTGGATTACAGAGATGCTATGGAAAATCTGATCAAAAAGAGAAACAAGCTCTCCCCTGTTCGGGTGGAACTCAGCCGGAAGATCAATGATAAGGAAAAGGGAGAACTATCCAAGTACTTAGAGATTGGAATAGGACACTTTTTTGATGTTGCAACGCCTCTTGACCTGTCCTTTGTATTTGAATTGCAGAATTATCTGAGTGAGAAGCCGGAGCTCTTTTATGAAAAGAAAAGTCCGAGAAATGCAAAGGAGATTGACTTGCGCAGCAGTTTGTTTTGTCAGATTGAGAAAAAGGATCTGCTACTGTCTTATCCCTTTGAGTCCATGAAGCCCTTCATCAAATTGCTGGAAGAGGCTGCGGAGGATGAAAGTGTGGTATCCATTAAGATGACCTTGTATCGTGTGGCAGACCGAAGCAAGATCATTGATGCGCTGGTAGAAGCTGCGGAAAACGGAAAAGAGGTTGTAGTCCTTGTGGAGCTGCGTGCCCGTTTCGACGAAGCAAACAATATTGAGATGTCAAAGCGACTGGAGGAGGCCGGCTGCCAGATCCTTTATGGACTGGGGGATTATAAGGTGCATTCCAAGCTCTGTCTGATCACAAGAAAAAACAGCAGCATGGAGTTTTCCTATATATCCCAGATCGGAACCGGAAACTATAATGAAAAGACGGCACGCCTATACACCGATCTTTCTATTATGACTGCCAATCAGACTATTGGGGCAGAGGTGGCAAGGATATTTGCAGCGCTCCAGAAGGGTGAGGTAGTGGAGGAACCCGGGGAGCTTCTGGTTGCCCCGAAGTGCCTGCAAAACAGGATTCTGGATATGATTGACGAGCAGATTGCACTTGCGAAGGCGGGAAAACCGGGGTATGTGGGAGCAAAGGTAAATTCTCTCACAGATAAGGTGATCATCGAAAAAATGATTGAGGCGAGCCAGGCAGGAGTAAAGGTAGATCTGATTGTCCGGGGCATCTGCTGTCTGCGTCCAAAGGTGCCGGGCTATACGGAAAATATTACAGTGATAAGCATTGTCGGAAGATATTTGGAGCATTCCCGCATCTATATCTTCGGAAAGGGAAATGCCAGAAAGCTGTATATCGCGTCAGCGGACTTCATGACCAGAAACACGACCCGCCGTGTAGAAGTGGCGGTTCCAATCTATGACAGAAAAATAAAGAAGCGCATCAGCGATATGTTCGAGGTGATGCTTTCCGATGATGTAAAGGGGAAAGAGCAGAATTGTGAAGGCAGATATCTTGACCGCAAAATAAACAAAAACCCGATAAACTCACAGGAATTATTTTTTGAACAGGCTTATCAGAACAGTATCGGATAGGCGGATGAAGGAAAAATGGAAAAAAGAATCGAACAATTTTACAACGTGTTAGGTGAGAAAAAAATTACCACGGTTTTTCAGCCTATTTTAGATTTATGGCAGAAAGAGGTGCTGGGATATGAGGCACTATCCAGAGTGACGGATGAGAATATGAACATCTCCATCAAGGATATGTTTCAGACGGCAGAAGCCGTGGGAGAACTCTGGAAGCTGGAAAAACTGTGCAGAAAAAAGGCAATTGAAAATGCTGCATCACTTCCGGAAGGGAAAAAGCTTTTCTTAAATGTAGATGCAAATGTAATCTTGGATCAAAATTTTAAGTCCGGTTTTACGAAGAAGAATTTAGAAAAACACAATATAAAACCGGAAAATATTGTGTTTGAGATTACGGAGCGCTCGGATGTAAATAATCAAAAAATTTTAAAGCGCGTGGTAAAGCATTATATGGAGCAGGGCTTTGAAATTGCAATTGATGATGTGGGTTCCGGATACTCCGGATTAAACCGGATTAACTCATTAGAGCCGCAGTTTTTGAAGATTGACTATGAACTGGTACACAATATTTCAGAGAGCAAATCCCAGAGGGCTCTGGTGGCGCTTATCGTGAAGTACTGCAGCGAAATGAACATAGCAGCAATTGCAGAGGGAATCGAGACGACAGAAGAGTTAAAATGTCTTCTCAAACTCGGAGTCCGCTATGGTCAGGGATTTTTGTTCGCAAAGCCCCAGAGCGGATTTTATGAACAGATATCCGAAGAACCCTGGATAGAGATCCTAAATGAATATCAGCCGCAGGAATGCGGGAAAAATCAAATCGGGAAGCTGTCTAAAATGGGAACGGTTCTTTCCACGGAATGTCTTTCCTTTGATGCCTACAGTACATTTGCAAAGAATAAGAAGCTGAAGCAGGCAATTGTTGTAGATCAGAAGAACAAATTCTGCGGCGTGTTAAAGAGAGATTATTTTGATAAGAACTGGTGGCTTTCCATTGAGGAGAAACGGGTCGGCATCGCAAGCTATGTGGAGCAGGAGCATGTACTGATTGCAGATGAGAAGGACGACATTCGGAAGGTATTAAAAAAGGCGTTAAAGAGAAAAGATAACTGGGATGATCCGATTGTGGTGCAGAAAAAGGGCAGATATTACGGAATTGTGGAGATGAGAGAGCTGCTGCTTAGCGTCTTGGAGCAATATGTTCCGGAAGATACGGAAAATAAAGGAAACGAGAATGAATGAAGCGAGAATAAATGAAGCGATGAAATATGAAGATATTGTAAAGAATAAGGAAATTTGTGCACTTTTAAAGAAAGGAAATGAGAATCTGGGAGTACTGGGTTATACCGACCATTCGAAAGCGCACTGCAAACTGGTGGCGGAGCATGCCGCATATATTCTTGAAACACTCGGCTATTCAGCCCGTGAGGTGGAGCTGGCAAGAATAGCAGGATTTATGCATGATATCGGAAATGCCATCAATCGTACCAGACACGCGGAGTACGGAGCGCTTCTTGCCAACGATATTTTAAAGGAGGCCGGCATGGAGAGGGAGGACCGTCTTGCTGTTGTATCGGCCATTGGGAATCATGATGAGTCAACCGGTGGAGCGTTGGATGCCATCTCTGCGGCTCTTATTATTGCGGACAAAACGGATGTGCGCCGGAATCGTGTCAGAACCAAGGAACAGGCAAATTTTGATATTCATGACCGGGTAAATTATGCGGTTACCGGTGCAAAGCTAAAGGTGAATGTGGAAAAGAAAACGATTTCCCTCAATTTGCAGATCGATGAAAAAATCTGTACCATGTACGAGTATTTTGAAATTTTTCTTGGACGGATGATGATGTGCCGACAGGCGGCAGAAATGCTTGGAACAAAATTTAAGCTGACGGCCAACGGAAGTAAGGTACTTTAAATCTTTACACTTCTTTACAATTCCATTACGAAGGCCTGATAGCAGATTTTACAATCGCCTTTTAGAATGTCTCTTGTGATAAACAAATAAGAGACATTTTTTATTGCCGGAAAAAATCCGGTAAAAGGAAAGAGAGGAAAATCAATTATGAAAAAGAAAATCACAAAAACATTAGGAATTTTACTGACAGCATCTATGTGCCTTGCAGGCTTTACCGGATGCGGAAATACGGAAGGCGCTGCAGCAACCAACAGTACAGCAGATGCTGCTACAGCAAATGAGAGCGCAGCACAGGACAGCAATGCTACCGTAGAGTCTGCACCGGAAGCAACCACCGACAATACAGATGTAAGCGGAACTATTTCACTTGCCGGAAGTACTTCCATGGAAAAGCTTTGCGAGGCACTTATGGAAGGCTTTATGGAGGCTTATCCAAATGTGACAGTAACTACAGAATACACCGGTTCCGGTGCAGGTCTTGAGTCACTTGCAGCAGGAAGCGTTGATATCGGAAATGCATCCCGTCATATCAAGGACAGCGAGGCAGAAAGCGGTGCTGTTGAGAATGTAGTTGCATTAGACGGAATCGCCGTAATTACCGATCTGGATAACGATGTGACTGATTTAAGCACCGAGGATCTTGCAAAGGTTTACACCGGAGAAATTAAGAACTGGTCAGAGCTTGGCGGAAAAGACGAAGCCATTGTTGTAATCGGACGTGAGAGTGGTTCCGGTACAAGAGATGCATTTGAAGAGCTTGTTGAGGTAAAGGACGCATGTGCCTATGCACAGGAGCTTGATTCAACCGGTGCAGTTCTTGCAAAGGTTGCAGCAACACCGGGCGCAATCGGATATGTATCCCTTGATGTTGTAGATGATACGGTAACTGCAGTTGCCCTGAATGGTGTAGAAGCTTCTGAGGAAAACATTCTTGCCGGAACTTATGCACTCCAGAGACCATTTGTTATGGCAACAATGGGAAGCATTGATGAGCAGAACGAATTGGTTCAGACCTGGTTTGCTTACATTAACTCTGAAGAGGGCAAGGAAATTACAAAGTCTGTTGGACTTATCATTCCGGAATAAAAAGAGGTATCTATGAAAAAAGTTAAGGAATCAATAGCAAAGTATATCTTTTTAATCACTGGAATCGTTGCAATCATTTCGGTATTGGCAATTACTTTATATATGTTCCTTAAGGGTGCACCCGCTTTATTTCAAGTGGGCGCACCTCAGTTGTTATTTGGAACTGTTTGGAAACCTACCGCAGCGGAACCCCATTACGGAATCTTCTATATTATCCTCTCTTCTGTGACAGGAACCCTCTGCTCGGTTTTGATCGGCGTACCGATTGGTCTATTGACAGCGGTTTTTCTTACTGATCTTACAAATTCCAGTCCTCTTGGAAGAACGGTCAGCAAGATTTTATCCTCTGCAGTAGAGCTCTTAGCAGCGATTCCGTCCGTAATCTACGGCTTGATCGGACTTATGGTTTTAAATCCGTTGATGTATAAATTGGAAAAATATCTTTTTACAGGCTCCCAGACCCATCAGTTTACCGGTGGAGCGAATATGCTCTCTGCCATTATTGTTCTTGCAATCATGATCCTTCCAACGGTAATCAATATCAGTGCATCCAGCATCCGGGCGGTACCCCAGAGCCTGAGGTCTGCATCGCTGGCCTTAGGGGCAACAAAGCTGCAGACAATTTTTCGGGTGGTTATTCCGGCCGCCAGGTCGGGAATTATGACGGGAGTGGTGCTTGGAATCGGTCGTGCCCTCGGAGAGGCAATGGCAATCAATATGGTTGCAGGTGGTTCTGTAAATCTTCCTCTGCCGTTTAATTCCGTCCGTTTCCTTACCACGCAGCTTGTCAGCGAGATGAGCTATGCTTCCGGACTTCACAGACAGGTGCTGTTTACCGTTGGATTGGTTCTCTATATCTTTATTCTGAGCATCAATCTGATTTTAACCAGACTTCGCAAGAAAGGAGAGAAGGCAAATGACTAAGAAAAAATGCAGAGTAAGTGAATTGCTTTTGTATGGCGCAATTTATTTATGTGCAGCAGTATCCATAATCCTTCTGGCATATATCATCATTTATGTGCTTCAGAAGGGATTAAAAAGTATAACACCTACCTTTCTTACTACCGTAAGCTCTGCGAGAAAAGGAACTGTCGGAATTGCGGGAAATATTGTCAATACCATATTGATCATCCTGGTGACCATGCTGTTTGCAACGCCCATTGGAATCGGAGCTGCAATCTATCTAAATGAATATGCAAAGCCGGGGAAACTGGTTTCTGCCATTGAATTTGCCACGGAGACACTTTCCGGTATTCCGTCGATTATTTTCGGTCTATTCGGAATGATGTTCTTTGGAGAAACCCTTGGCTTAGGATACAGTATTCTGACAGGCTCCCTTACATTGATTCTCATGGTTCTTCCCTTAATTACCAGAAATACACAGGAGGCGCTGAAAACGGTTCCTAACGGTTACCGCAATGGTGCAATCGGCCTTGGAGCAGGAAAATGGTATATGATTCGGACCATTTTAATTCCATCTGCCATGCCCGGAATTATTACCGGTGTGATTCTTGCCATCGGCCGAATTGTGGGTGAGTCAGCGGCACTTCTGTTTACTGCAGGTTCGGCAAAATTACTTCCGAAAAGCTTCCTTGGAATTTTCGACAAGATTTTCCAGTCAGGAGGCACCCTTACCATCCAGCTGTATCTGTCTGCTACCAGTGAGGGGGATTTTGATTCTGCGTTTGGAATTGCAGTAGTGCTTTTGGTAATTGTATTTGCAATTAATCTGATTACAAAGAAATTGACAAGGAGATTTGATGTTACAAGAAATAGTAACTGAGATGGAGAGAAGAATCATGGCAAATAACATAAAAATCAAGGTTGAGAATCTAGACCTTTACTATGGAGATAATCACGCCTTAAAGAACGTGAGCATGGACATCTACGAAAATAAAATAACGGCATTCATCGGCCCCAGCGGCTGCGGAAAATCCACATTTTTAAAGACCTTAAACCGCATGAATGATCTGGTGGAAAATGTAACCATAAACGGAAAAGTCAGCCTGGACGGCGAGGATATCTATGCCCAGAAGGTGGACGTAACGGAGCTTCGGGAGCATGTGGGTATGGTATTCCAGCAGCCGAATCCATTCCCCATGAGCATCTATGACAACATCGCATACGGACCTCGTGTGCATGGAATCCGCGATAAGCATAAGCTGGATCAGATCGTGGAGGAAAGCTTACGGGGAGCTGCTATTTTTGACGAGGTAAAGGATCGCTTGAAAAAATCCGCACTTGGGTTATCCGGCGGACAGCAGCAGAGAATCTGCATTGCAAGAGCACTTGCAGTGCGTCCGTCGGTACTTCTGATGGATGAACCCACCTCTGCACTTGATCCGATTTCTACATCCAAGATTGAAGATCTGATGGAAGAATTGAAAAAACAATACACGATTGTGGTTGTAACCCACAACATGCAGCAGGCACTTCGTGTATCGGACTATACTGCATTTTTCTTAGTAGGAGAGTGTGTGGAATACGGCGATACCAAGACTCTTTTTTCTTATCCCCAGGACAAACGGACCGAGGATTACATTACAGGACGATTTGGTTGATGTATTTCATAAAATATCTACCAATTTCAGATTTGTGCCTCTAAGAATGAATTTTGCTATTTGAATCAGAACGTTTAAAAAGCGCCGGCACTTAATGAGCAATTCATTGCGAATTTAGTACCGTTGCGCTTTTTACAAGCGAGAGCGGGTTCTGCTTCAAATATGCAAATTCATTCTAGGGCACAAATTCGAAAAGAAAGTAATTTTATAGAATAGCAGAAAGGAAAAATAGGTAGAATGAGATCAAAATTTGACCAGCAGTTACAGAAATTGAACGATGAAATGATTCATATGGGCACAATGATCGAGGAAAATATACAGGAAGCCATTGAGGCTTTAGTAAAGTTTGATGTAGAAAAGGCAAAGGAAATCATAGGCAGAGATTCTGCGGTGGATGAAAAGCAGAAGGAAATCGAAGCAATCTGTTTTCATCTTCTGATTCAGCAGCAGCCGGTGGCAAGAGATCTTCGGGCGATTACAGCAGCAATGAAGATGGTAACGGATATGGAACGAATCGGGGATCATGCCGCGGATATCAGTGAAATGACCATTTTTATGGAAAAGAATCCCAATCACAAAAGCATGGAGACCATCATAAATATGGCTTCGGAAGCCATGATCATGCTCATCCAAAGTATCGATGCCTTCGTAAAGAAGGACATGGAGGTTGCGAACCATGTGATTGCCCAGGATGATGTGGTGGATAATCTATTTGACCAGGTGAAGATGGAGCTCATTGATTTGATCCGGAGCAATCCGGAGGGTGGAGAACAGGAAATCGATATGCTGATGATTGCAAAATATCTGGAGCGTATCGCAGATCATTCCGTAAATCTGGCGGAGTGGGTCAAGTATTCGCTGGATGACCATATCGTAAAGCAGGTATAGTTCAGTTATTGACTGACCGGTTAATTATCACTATAATATAATGGCTATTTCAGCAGTCACGGAATTGCGGAAGGAGAGAAATAGAATGATAGGATATGTATTTCGCTGGATTGTCACTTTAGCCATTGCATGGATTGCCGGAAAATTGATGACAAAAATCAAAATGCCTTCGATTCTGGGATGGCTGATTGTGGGAATGCTGCTTGGACCTCATGCCATAGGAGTAATGCCACAGGAGGTTTTGGATGTCGGATGGTATAAAACGATCATCATGTGGATGCAATGCGCCTTTGGTGTGATGCTTGGAACGGAGCTGATCTGGAAAAGGCTAAAAAGCTATGGAAAAGCGCTCATCGTTACAACCTTGACCCAATCTCTTGGGACATTTGCAGTTGTAAGCCTGGCATTTGGAGTGATTTTTGCATTTTTGGATATTCCAATCTACCTTGCGTTTGTATTTGGAGGAATCGCCCTTGCCACAGCACCGGCTCCTGCACTTTCCATTGTGAAGGAATTCCACGCAAAAGGGCCGGTGACCGATACGCTTTTACCAATGACGGTGCTGGATGATGTTGTCGGGATCATCGTCTTTTTTACGGTCAATTCCCTGGTGGCAAGACAGGCTTCGGGTGGTGCAATACCTCTTTATATGATTCCTGTCATGATTTTGCTTCCGGTTATCATTGGTGCAACTGTGGGATTCCCAACGGGACTGCTTCTTAAAAGGGTAAGGAAAAAGGCATCAACTCTTGCGGTATTACTTCTCGGAATCACCGCAACCATGCTGATGGGATGGGGAGTGAATACCTTTTTGCTTTCCAAAATCACATTGAACTATATGCTTATGGGAGTTTCCTTTGCAGCGGTATTCTCCAATATGGTAACACCGGAGCGTCTGAAGGAAATATCGGAGTATTTTTCTCCGATCCTTGGAGTATCTCTGCTTGCGGCCATTGTGGATTTGGGAGCACCTTTGAATTACCATTTGATCCTTGGAGCAGGAGTCTACACCTTCGTGTATATACTGGCTAGGGCTTTTGGCAAATACTTTGGTGCAATGCTTGGGGCAAAAATTACCCATATGCCGGGTACGGTAAGAAAATATCTTGGCCTGACACTGCTTCCTCATTCCGGGGTATCACTGGTATTTACAGGGATTATCTGCTCTACACTTTTATCGGTGCCCCAGCTTGCACAAATCGTACAGGGTACGATTGCTGCAGCTGCTGTCATCAATGAGTTTATTGCAGTAATTGCTGCAAAGAAGGGATTTGAACTGGCAGGTGAAATCCCAAAACGTGAAAAGCATTAATATACACCCTTGATTTGGATTTTACACAGAATTTACAATTGCGGGTAGCAAATTTTACAATCATACTTTATGATATAGAAAAAGACAGTACAACTATGTGAGGTGATTCATATATGGCACTCATTTATATCGTAGAGGATGATGAGAGTATTCGTGAGATAGAGACAATCGCACTGAAAAACAGTGGTCATATGATTGTCTCTTTTTCCAATGCAACAGATTTTTATAAAAAGATCAAGGAGATGATACCGGAGCTGGTATTGCTTGATGTCATGCTTCCGGATGAAAACGGAAATGAAATTGTAAAAAAGCTTCGAAGCAATCCGGAGACAAAGAAAATTCCAATCATTATGGTGACGGCAAAAACCACGGAGATGGATATGATTAAGGGTCTGGATAACGGTGCGGATGATTACATAAAAAAACCCTTTTCCATCATGGAGCTGATTACGAGAGTAAAGGCGCTTCTTCGAAGAACCTCCTCGGAAGGAGAATCGATATATGAAATGGGAAATATCGTAATTGACCATGAGCGCCATGTGGTAAAGGTGAATGGGGAGCCGGTAGAATTGACCTTTAAGGAATATGAGCTTCTTCGCTGCCTGATGGCAAATAAAAATGTGGTACTCAGCAGGGAAGTGCTGATGTTAAATGTCTGGGGAACGGATTTTGCCGGGGAGACAAGAACCGTCGATATGCATATTAAGACCCTACGCCAGAAGCTTGGGGAGGCGGGAGAGATGATACGCACGGTTCGAAGTGTGGGCTATGTGATTGAGGAACAGGAATGAAACAGAAAATTAATTTGCGGTTGATTCTGATTGCAATCCTTGCGGTCATTACCACAACCATCGGAATCACCTTCGTATGCTATAACATTTTTCAAAGACAGGTCAAGCAGGACCTTCGGCTGCATGCCCAATTATTAAAAGATGCTTCTGTCGCTGAACTTGTAGAAAAAAATTCTATCCAGCCCAGCGTAGAGATGAGAATTACCTGGATCGATACGGATGGAACGGTTTTGTTTGACAATGACAACGAGGCAGATATGCTGGCGAATCATTCGGACCGCCCGGAAATTGAGGAGGCCCTTATGTATGGTGAGGGAGAATCCGTCCGGGAATCGAATACGATGGGAATGCGGACCTTCTACTATGCGGTCTTACTGTCAGACGGCACCATCCTTCGTGTGTCCACAGAGGCAAGAAGTATGTTCAGTGTGTTTTTGACGGCATTTCCTGTGATTGGTCTGGTCTGTGTTCTCATTGTTTTCTTATGCGTTTTGATCAGTCATCTGCTGACGAAACAGCTGATTATGCCAATTGAAGAGCTGGCCAGAAACTTAGAAAATACTTCCACCACAACCACCTATAAGGAACTGGTTCCCTTTGTGAACATGATCCGCAACCAGCATGAAAACATTCTCGCATCCGCAAAAGTAAGACAGGACTTTACGGCGAATGTATCCCATGAGCTAAAGACTCCCCTTACTGCCATATCGGGGTATGCGGAATTGATTGAAAATCAGATGGTGGATGAGGATAAGCAGCGAAAGTTCGCCGGGGACATCCGGAAAAATGCAGATCGCCTGGTAAATCTGATCAATGATATTATACGACTTTCCGAGCTGGACCAGAGTGAGACAAGATCCGATTTTTCTGAGCAGGATCTGTATGAGGTGGCTGCGGAACGGGTGGAACTGTTAGAGGCAAATGCGAGAGAAAAGAATATAGAGCTTAGTCTGACCGGACATTCCGTAAGACTGATGTCCAATCGGGGAATGTTAATCGAGCTGATGGATAATCTTGTGCAGAATGCCATCCGCTATAACGTGGAGAACGGAAAGGTTCTGATTCAGGTTTCCGAAGAGAATGGACAGGCTGTGCTGGTGGTTAAGGACACCGGAATCGGAATTCCAAAGGCAGACCAGGAACGGGTATTTGAGCGGTTTTACCGGGTGGATAAGAGTAGATCCAGAGAGACCGGGGGAACCGGACTTGGGCTTGCAATTGTAAAGCATATCGTAGAGCTTCATGACGGTAAGATTGAGTTGAATAGCGAAGTAGGAAAAGGAACTGAGATTAAGGTATTCTTATAAAATTGTTTCGAAAACCTCAAAAAAGTACAAGGTTTTTCTTGGAATCATTAAGAAGAATGATTATAATGTTTCCTATCAGAAACATAAGGAGGAGACCTAACATGGATCAGAATTGTGCGTATTGCATGGAGGGAGAGCTTGTTGCTGCATTTGGCATCAAGATATGTGAATTAGAGCAGTCAAAGGTATATCTTTTCAAGGAGCAGAGTCATAAGGGCCGCGTCATTGTGGCGCATAAGAAGCATGTCAGCGAGATGACAGAGCTTACACCGGAAGAAAGAGCAGCATATTTTGAGGAAATCAATCATGTTGCAGAAGCACTTCATAAGGCTTTTTCACCGGATAAGGTAAACTATGGTGCTTACGGGGATACGGGATGCCATTTACATTTTCATCTTGTACCAAAGTATAAGGACGAGTTTGAGTGGGGCGGAACCTTTGAGATGAACCCAAAACAAAAGTTCCTCACAGAAGAAGAATATGAGGAACTGATTGCTGAAATCAAAAAATATTTGTAATTTCTTTATATTCTTTTGGAGATACTCCATATTCTTTTTTGAAGGCTTTAAAAAAGCTGGAGTAATCCTTAAAACCACATAGAAGATACGCCTCGGTTATGGCGGTGTTGCTTAATATGGCATCCCGGCACATCGCGAGGCGTTTTTTTATGATGTACTGGTGCACGGATAATCCTAAATTTTCTTTAAATACATGTGAGATGTGAAATTTGCTGACATAAAATTCCCTGGCGATGGAATCAAGGGTCAGATCCTCATCAATGTGGTCTTCGATATAGGTAAGAATGCTCTGATAGAGGTTCTGCTCCTCCTTCTGGGTCTTTGGATGAATCGATTCATATACGCTCCGGTTCAGAAAGAAAATCAGGTCACTTACGCAGAGGGAAATCTTGATATCTTTTCCATAACGATCGGAGTGCAGCTCCTCAATGAGTGCAAAAATCTTGGATTGAATGGCATTAAAGGTCAGCACATCAAAATGATAGATATAATTTTTGCTGGTAATGGTATGCTGCATAAGATATCCATACTCCGGGGAGCGGTTCATCAGCTCGTTACAGTAATCCTGACTGATCCAGAACACAAATCTCTGGTACGGCTTGTCCGTACTTTTAATGTCCGGGTAATGGCGCACTCCCGGCGGGATGAGAATCATATCACCGTTTGAAACAGGATATTCCTTCTCTGCAATATGAATGCTGACATCGCCACCGAGGAAAAAGTAGAACTCGTAGTAGTCGTGGCTGTGGCTTTTTACAGGCTTTAGCCTGGTATCGTTGTAATAATAGATCTCGAAATCCTTGGACAGCATATACTGTCTGGTGGAAAAAGCGGATTGCAGATTTTTTTTCATAATATAATTACCCCTCCATAAAATCCTTTCTGTATCTCCCGTTTTACAATTGTGTGTCTGAATGAATTT
>JBJENM010000058.1:0-56289 GCA_051880175.1 Agathobacter sp.
TATTCTATAAAGCTTTCGAGCTATACTATACTAAAAGTTGCTGCAAAACTGTGGAGGTTCGAATCCTTCCGCAAACGCTTAAATGGCTGCGCTTTTACGAACAAAAAAGAATGCAAAAATTGAAGAATCGGGGAAAAAGTGCTTGAAAATGGTGGAAAACCATGGTATTATCTATTCTCGTGGTATATTAAATTCCTTGCTCACGGCATGATCGTGGGCCAGAGACCAAAAGGAGGTAAATCGCATGAACAAGTATGAATTAGCACTCGTTGTCAGTGCAAAGATCGAAGACGATGCGAGAACAGCAACCGTAGAGAAGGCAAAAGAGTATATTACTCGTGTCGGCGGTGTTGTAACTGAAGTTGAAGAGCAGGGTAAGAAGAAATTAGCATATGACATTCAGCATATGTCAGAAGGCTTCTACTACTTCATTCAGTTTGATGCAGAGTCCAATGTGCCAGCTCTTGTTGAGCAGGATGTTCGTATTATGGACAATGTTCTTCGTTTCTTATGCGTAAGAAAAGACGAGGCATAAGATTAGAACAAAGGAGATCGTATGAATAAAGTACTACTGATGGGAAGATTAACCAGAGACGCTGAAGTTCGCTATTCCCAGGGGGACAATTCTATGGCAATCGCAAGATTTTCACTTGCGGTAGACCGTCGGGTCCGTAGAGATAGCAACAACAATGATGAGCAGACAGCAGATTTTATTAACTGTGTTGCTTTCGGAAGAACAGCAGATTTTCTGGAGAGATTTGGCCGTAAGGGAACAAAATTTGTAGTAGAGGGACGCATCCAGACCGGTAGCTATACCAATAAGGATGGACAGCGTGTTTATACAACAGATGTTGTAGTTGAGAATCTGGAATTTGCAGAGAGCAAAAATGCAGCAGGCGGTAATGACGGTGGATTTACACCTTCAGAGAGACCGGCACCAAGCGGTGCAGCCGGAGACGGATTCATGAACATCCCAGACGGAATTGATGAAGAATTACCATTTAACTAAACAAGGAGGTAACTATCATGGCTTTCAATAAGGCAGCTGGCGATGGCGCTTCTATGAAGAGAAGACCAATGCGTAGAAGAAAAAAGGTTTGTGTATTCTGTGGCAAAGATAATGTCATTGATTATAAGGATGTAAACAAGTTAAAGAGATATATCTCTGAGAGAGGAAAGATTCTTCCTCGTCGTATCACAGGAAACTGTGCAAAGCATCAGAGAGCTCTTACTGTAGCTATTAAGAGAGCACGTCACTTAGCATTAATGCCATACGTACAGGATTAATTCCAAAAGGTAACGCCCTTCGAAGAAATTCGGAGGGTGTTTTTTTATGAGAATTAAGTACATAAAATGTGGGAATACTAAAAATATTCGCTCATAAAATGTGAAAAATATAATTGAAATGGCTCATTTTATGTGATAAGCTTCAAATAGAAGGAGGAATCCTACATGTATTTAAGGAGAAAAATAGATCAATTCCTAAAACAATGGAAAGAAGACCCGGAGCATAAACCTTTAATTGTAAAAGGCGCACGGCAGATTGGAAAAACAGAATCGATTTTACATTTTGCGAATGAAAACTATTCGAATGTGATATATATTAATTTTGCCCTTGAGAAAAAATACAGTTCGATTGTAGCTGATGGATATGATGTGGAAACGGTTAAAAAAAATATTACACTTGTCAATCCATCCTTCCATTTTATAGAGAAGGAAACGCTCGTTATTTTTGATGAGATTCAGGAATACCCGGATGTTGCAACCACATTAAAGGCCTTTCGGCAGGATGGACGATTTGACGTGATCTGTAGCGGATCCATGCTGGGAATTAATTATAAAAGGATTCACAGTAACAGCGTAGGGAATAAGACAGATTATGAAATGTACTCCATGGACTTCGAGGAATTCCTGTGGGCAAAAGGGTATCAGGAAAATCAGATTCAATCCATTTATGATCATATGGTAAAAAAAGTACCATTTAGTGATACCGAGTTATCCACCTTTAAGTCGTTGTTTTTGGACTACTGTGTATTGGGGGGGATGCCGGATGTTGTACAGGGATATATCAAAACAGGCACTTTTTCCGGATCTCTGGAGATACAGGAGCAGATTCGATTAGACTATGAAGAAGATGTAAGAAAGTATGCGCAAGGTCTGGATCAGGCGAAAATCATTCAGATTTATCGCAGCATTCCCGCACAGCTTGCAAAGGAAAACAAGAAGTTCCAGTTTAATAAGCTGGATAAAAATGCACGTTCACGGGAATATACCGGTTGTATAGAATGGCTGATTGATGCAGGAGTTATTACGGAATGTAACTGTTTGCTTTACCCGGAATTGCCGCTGAAAGGAAATGTGGACGAGACAAAATACAAACTGTATTATCCAGATACCGGGTTGCTGGTTTCTTCGTTGGACGAGGAGGCACAGGAAGATCTTAGAGTAAATAAGAATTTGGGTGTGTATAAAGGTGCTCTGTATGAGAATTTTGTTGCGGAGGCTTTTGTAAAACAGGGATTAGGTCTTTACTATTTTAAGAAAGAGAATTCTTCTCTGGAAGAGGACTTTTTCGTGAGAACCAAAAATGAACTGATTCCGGTAGAAGTAAAATCCAATAATGACAGATCAAAATCATTGGCGTCGCTGATAAAAAATGAAAATTATAGTGATATCAAGCATGGAATAAAGCTGGGAGATTTTAATGTCGGTTGTGTAAATGGGATATATACGTTTCCCTATTTCTGTGCATTTATGTTGAAGGAATATTTAAAGAGTTGGGATTAAAGAGCAGGAAAAGGAGTAAAATATGAGAATAACAAAATGTAGAGTCAACCATATGGAAAACCCGGTAGGATATGATTTCAGAAGCCTTACCTTTTCCTGGGTTATTTTGGATGCGGAAGGGGAGAACCCATTTCATTTGAAATACCGTATCACGATAAAAAATGAGGAGAAACTTGTTTATCAGACAGAGTGGGACGAGCTGGATCCTCTTGGTACAAGTGTAGATTACAATCCGGAGCCAAGAACCTGTTACCGCTGGAGTCTGGATGTACGTCATTCGGATGGGACAGAGGAAAGCTTTGAATGCGGTACTTTTGAAACGGGGAAAATGAACGAGGCCTGGAAGGGAAAATGGATTTCCTGTGCCCAGGAAGAACGCCATCCATGGTTTCAGAAAGGATTCTCTATTCCTGAGACCGGTCACATCAAAAAGGCCAGATTATATATTACAGGGCTTGGTTTATATGAAGCATATTTAAACGGGGAAAAAGTGGGGGATGAATTTCTAACACCGGGATGTACTTCCTATCAGCATTGGGTACAGGTACAGACCTATGATGTAACAAACATGATAAAAGAGCAGAATCAGTTGTCAGTTTTGCTAGGAAATGGCTGGTACAAGGGGCGTTTTGGATTCTGGAATCGTGAAAGTGAGTACCGGGATAAGAAGTGGGAGATGCTGGCCGAGCTTTACATTACAATGGAGGATGGTTCAGAGATTCTGATTCCAACAGATGAAAGCTGGCAGGTAGAAAGAAGCAATATCATTTCTTCCGGTATTTACAGTGGTGAAATCGTGGATGATACGCTTCCCAAAAGACCTGCTGAGCCAGTGCTATTAAGCCAGGGACCTCATATATGTGTGAAAGACCGTCTTGGAATTCCGGTAAGGGCGCAGGAGCATTTTAAGGCAAAACAGATCACGACGCCTTTGGGAGAAATGGTGCTTGACCTTGGACAGAATCATGCAGGTCTCTTTACTATTCGTGTACATGAGCCATATGGAACCAGAATCCGGATACAGGTAGGAGAGGTTTTGCAGGATGGCAATTTTTACCGGGACAACTTAAGAAGCGCAGAGGCGGAATTTGTGTACATTTCAGATGGAAACGAGCACCTTTTGAGACCTCATTTTACATTTTACGGTTACCGCTATGCGAAGCTGGAGGGCTTTACTCATTTTACAGAGGATGATTTTGATGGATTTGCGATTTACTCTGATTTTGAGCAGCGTGGACAGATTCAGACAGGACATAACGGGCTGAATCAGTTAATTTCCAACACATTTTGGGGGATGAAGAGTAACTTTGTAGATGTTCCGACGGATTGTCCACAGAGGGATGAGCGCATGGGCTGGACCGGTGATGCACAGGTTTTCTCGCCTACGGCGCAATATTATGCGGATGTATATGCCTTTTATACCAAATATCTGTATGACTGCGGAATGGAACAGCAGGAAAGGAATGGAAAGGTTCCAGATGTAGTTCCTTCATTTGGTCAGAATGGATGCAGCTGCGGATGGGGGGATGCCACTTGTATCATTCCATGGAACATGTATCTGTTTACCGGAGATAAGACGATTCTAGAACAGCACTTTGATTATATGAAGGCCTGGGTAGATTATATCGAAGGTGTAGACGGCCAGGACCATGGCTGGAGAAAGGTTTTTCATTATGGAGACTGGCTCGCGTTGGATTGCCCATACTTTGGACAGAATCAGGTACGAGGCGGAACGGAGGAAGGCTTCATAGCAGATGTGTATTATCATAAGAGTCTTATGCTGGTAGTAAAAGCGGCAGAGGTACTGGGAAAAGCGGATGAGAAAAGACGATATGAAGAGAAGGCAAAGAAGGTTCTTTGTGAGATCAGAAAAGAGTATTATTCGGAAACGGGCAGATGCTGTATCCCTACACAGACAGCAGCAGTCTTGACCTTACAGGAACACCTTCATGATGAGAAAAGGGCACTGGAACAGCTTTTGACTGTATTGGAATACCGACAGGGAAAGTTAAGTACAGGTTTTGTCGGGACTCCACTGCTATGCGAAGCACTGGCTTCCTATGGTCAGGAAAGAGCTGCTTATCAGATTCTTCTCAACGAAGAGTATCCGGGGTGGCTTGCGGAGATAAAGCTGGGTGCCACAACGGTATGGGAACGGTGGAATTCTTTGGATGAAACCGGGCATATTTCTTCAACAGGAATGAACAGTTTGAACCATTATGCATATGGTTCTGTGGTTTCATGGATATGGAGCGGTTGTGCCGGATTGTCACCGTTAGAGGAAAAGCCGGGATTTCGGAAAGTGCGAATAGCGCCAAAGGTAAATTATAAGCTCCAAAAAGTGGATGCACGTTATGAGTCACCGGCAGGAACTTATCATATTTTCTGGGAGATTCTGGGAGAAGATACCATTCATCTGAAACTGGAGATTCCGGCTGGCTGCGAGGCGGTTGTGGAACTGCCCTATGGGGACATGCAGGCGTTGCAAAGGGAATGGAAAGAAAATCCTCTGATAGATAAGTGTGCAGCCAATGAGCCAATCTCGCAAGGGTGCTACGAAGTAAGCTACAAAGCAAAGGAACCATTGATACCGGTATTTACCGTGGATAGCATTTTGCAGGATATGCTCTGTGATCAGGATGCCAGAAAAGTTCTGTATCGGGAGCTTCCAAAAGTAGAAGAATATTTCCCGTTTGGGAGAAGCTGTTCATTGCGAGAGACCATGGATAATTACGGAGATGGCTCCGAGGAAATTTACGCGAGATTAAATGAGGAACTGAAAGCTGCAGCCAAAGCCCTCGGCTAAAATTTTAATGAGGCTGGACGGAAGATGAATTAGACTGTTTGCACTGGAAGAAAATTCCAGCCGCAAACAGTCTTTTTTTGTACAATTCTTGCAAAAACTAATGATAAAATTTGTGAGCATTTGTGATTGACTGTGACCGAATTTGAAAGTATAGTAAATTTATCAAGAACGAATTTGAACGTTTGTGAACGTTTTAGAAAGAAAGGGGTGAAAAGATGATCTATACGTTAACAGTAAATCCATCCATTGATTACATCGTTGCAGTAGAGGATTTCAAGCTTGGACTTACAAACCGGACAAGCGCAGAAAAGCTTCTGCCCGGAGGAAAGGGAATCAACGTCTCCCAGGTGTTAAAGAATCTGGGGCTGGAAAACACCGCACTTGGGTTTGTGGCAGGATTTACGGGGGATGCCCTTGTAGGAGAATTGGAACGAAGAGGAATCAGACAGGAATTTATCCGTATTAAAAACGGAATGACCAGAATCAATGTAAAGCTGACCTCCATTGATGGTACGGAGATCAACGGACAGGGACCGGATATTTTAAAAGAAGATATGGAATGCCTTTTTGCAAGGCTTGACCAGTTAGAGGACGGGGACGTCCTGTTTCTTGCCGGCAGCATACCGAGTACGCTGCCAAGCGATCTGTATCAGAAGATTATGGTGCGTTTACAGAAAAAAAACATTTTGTTTGTTGTGGATGCCACAAAGGAGCTGCTTACCAATGTCTTAGAGTATCATCCGTTTTTGATCAAGCCCAACAATTATGAGCTGGGAGAGATCTTTGGAGTGGAACTAAGCACCAGAAAAGCAGTCGTGCCATACGCAAAGAAGCTGCAGGAGATGGGAGCGCGCAATGTGCTGATTTCCATGGCCGGCGAGGGATCGGTTCTTGTGGCAGAGGATGGAAGCATCGTTTCCCATGAGGCGCCAAAAGGGGTTTTAGTCAATGGTGTCGGAGCGGGAGACTCCATGGTGGCAGGCTTTATGGCGGGATACATGAAAACAAAGGATTATGCGTATGCTTACAGAATGGGAGCATCGGCGGGAAGTGCCAGCGCTTTTTCCGAGGATCTTGCTACCGAGCAGGAAATTGAAAAGGTTATGAGAGAGACATTTGGAGAATAAGGAGAGGGATCAAACATGAGAATTACGGAATTATTGTCGAGGGAAAGCATCGAGCTTAACGGAACCCCAAGGACCAAGGCAGAAGCGCTTGACCGGATGGTGGAGTTGATGGAAAAAAGCGGAAAGCTTTCCGATAAAGAAGCCTACAGAAAGCAGGTGTATGCAAGAGAAGAAGAGAGTACTACCGGTGTGGGAGAGGGAATTGCAATTCCCCATGGCAAGTGTGACGGCGTAAAGGCTCCGGGACTTGCCGCCATGGTGGTAAAGGATGGTGTGGATTTTGACGCTATGGACGGCGATCCGGTATCGCTGATTTTCTTAATTGCTGCACCAAATACGAAGGATAACGTACATCTTGATGTGTTAAGTAAGCTGTCGGTGCTGCTTATGAACGAGGATTTTACTGCTGCACTTCGAAATGCGAAGACCGTAGATGAGTTTATCCGCATTGTGGATGAGGCGGACGAGACAGAAAAGAGTATCGATGAACGGCTGGAAAGTGCCACGACAGGAAGTGTTAAGCTGGTAGCAGTTACCTCCTGTCCAACCGGAATCGCCCACACCTATATGGCAGCGGAGGGACTGGAAAAGGCGGCAAGGGCAGCCGGGGCACAGATTAAGATTGAGACCAGAGGCTCCGGTGGTGCGAAAAATGTGCTGTCCGATGCGGATATCCAGGAAGCCGAGTGTGTGATCATTGCTGCAGATGCAAAGGTTCCGATGGAGCGGTTTTCCGGAAAGAAGCTCATTTCGGTTCCGGTATCCGATGGTATTAATAAGGCTGATCAGCTGATTGCAAAGGCAATGTCAGGGGATGCAAAGGTCTATCAGGAAGAGAGTGGTCGAAAGGAAAGCCGTTCAGAGGTGAAGTCCGGTGGGGCTGCCCACAGAATTTACACCCAGCTGATGAATGGAGTATCCCACATGCTGCCCTTTGTTGTGGGTGGAGGAATCCTGATTGCAATCGCATTTTTGATTGACGGATTTGCCGTGGATTTGAATTCTTTACCAGAAGCAGAGCGAGCAAACTTCGGCACGATTACACCCCTTGCGGCTTTGTTTAAGAGTATTGGTGGCGTTGCCTTCGGCTTTATGCTTCCGGTGCTGGCAGGCTATATCGCCATGGCGATCGGTGACCGTCCGGCATTAGCCCTTGGCTTTGTGGGTGGAATGATTGCAGCAAACGGAAAGTCCGGATTTTTGGGTGCCCTTGTGGCAGGATTTCTGGCAGGATATGTGATTCTGCTTTTGAAAAAGCTGTGTGAGAAGCTACCGGATGCCTTAGAAAAAATTGCGCCTGTACTAATTTATCCCCTATTTGGTATATTTATAGTGGGAGTTGCAATGATCTATGTCACAGAACCGATTATGGGTGCAATCAACACCGGATTAAACAGCGGACTTGCCAGCATGGGAGATGCAAGCAAGGTGGTTCTCGGTCTAGTACTGGCAGGAATGATGGCAGTAGATATGGGTGGCCCCTTCAATAAGGCGGCTTATGTATTCGGAACAGCGTCCATTGCAGCAGGAAATTACGATATCATGGCAGCAGTTATGATTGGCGGCATGGTTCCGCCATGTGCCATTGCACTTGCAACGCTTTTATTCAAGAACAAATTTACCAAGGAGGAGCGGGAATCCGGCCCTGTAAACTTTATCATGGGACTTGCATTCATTACAGAAGGCGCAATTCCGTATGCAGCAGCGGATCCACTTCGTGTACTTCCGTCCTGCATTGCAGGATCTGCAGTAGCCGGGGCATTATCCATGGCATTTGGCTGTACGCTGATGGCGCCCCACGGTGGAATCTTCGTATTCCCGGTGGTGGGACATGCACTGATGTATGTGGTTGCCCTTGTGGCAGGAATTGCCGTATCAACGGTATTACTGGGATTACTGAAAAAGAAGGTAGCATAGAAAGACGAGGATAAAAATATGAAGACATTTGAATATATCATAAAGGATGAACAGGGTATTCATGCAAGACCGGCAGGAGAGCTGGTTAAGGTAGCAAAGCAGTACGCAAGCACCGTGATGATCGGAAAAGACGGAAACAGTGTAGACTGCAAAAAGATTTTTGGAATTATGGGACTTGGCGTGAAAAAGGATCAGACAGTCACCTTCACCATTGAGGGTGAGGATGAGGAGCAGGCATTCGAAGCAATTCAAAGCTTTATGAGTGAGAATCTTTAAATTGGAGGAAACGGCCCATGGATCAGTATAATGGAAAGAGTGTGTTTGGCGGAATTGCAATCGGAAAAATAAAGGTTCTTGTAAAAGGAGACGCACCGGTAAAACGTATTCACATTGATAAGCCCCGGGAGGAAATAGAAAGATATCATGCTGCGGTAGAGGAGGCAGACACGGAGCTTTCCGCTTTATACGAAAAGGCATTAAAGGAAGTAGGGGAAGCAAATGCTGCAATCTTTGAGATTCACCGGATGATGCTTGAGGACGACGATTATAAGGATTCCGTGGAAGGAATCATCTTAAATCAGAGCGTCAATGCAGAATATGCGGTTGCTGCCACCGGTGAAAATTTTGCCCGGATGTTTTCGGACATGGAGGATGAATATATGCGGGCAAGAGCTGCCGATGTAAAGGATATTTCAGAACGACTGATCCGTGTGCTGTCCGGAAAAGGGGAAGAGGATGAAGCGTCTGAGGAGCCGATGATTATTGTGGCAAAGGATCTGGCCCCTTCCGAAACGGTATCTTTGGATAAGGATAAGGTGCTGGCTTTTGTGACCATACAGGGCTCCACCAATTCCCACACGGCAATCCTTGCCAGAACCATGGGGATTCCGGCTCTGGTAAGCACGAATATGGCTGAACAGATGCTGGATTCCCTGGATGGAAAAATGGGCGTTGTGGACGGGACAAGCGGCATTTTTTACATCGAGCCGGAGGAAAAGACCTTAGAAGAGCTCCTTGCACAGCGGAAAAAGGAACAGGAACTCAAAGACCTGTATGAAACCCTGAAGGGAAAAGAAAATGTGACCTTAGACGGGAAAAAGATTATGGTGTATGCCAATATCGGCAATATCAAGGATCTGGCCCACGTCATCAAAAACGATGCCGGAGGAATCGGATTGTTCCGAAGCGAATTCATTTTCCTTGAGAGAAATGATTTCCCGACGGAGGAGGAGCAGTTTCAGATTTACAAGACCGTTGCGGAGACCATGGCGGGAAAACGGGTGATCATCCGGACCTTAGACATCGGAGCCGACAAAAAATGTGACTATTTTAAGATGGACCCGGAGGAGAACCCGGCCATGGGTGTCCGGGCCATCCGCATCTGCCTTACCAGACCGGAAATTTTTAAAACACAGCTTCGGGCGCTGTTCCGGGCAAGTGCCTACGGAAATATCGCAGTCATGTATCCCATGATTACCAGCATGAAGGAAATCAAGGCCATCAAGGCAATGGTACAGGAGGTCTGCCGGAAGCTTACGGAGGAAGGAATTCCTTATAAAAAGCCCCAGCAGGGAATCATGGTCGAGACTCCGGCAGCCGTTATGATCAGTGATCTTTTAGCAAAAGAGGTGGATTTCTTCAGCATCGGAACCAACGATCTGACCCAGTATACGCTGGCCATTGACCGGCAGAATGAGAAGCTGGATGATTTTTACGATTCCCACCATCCTGCGGTACTCCGCATGATCCAAATGGTGGTGGACAACGCCCATGAGGCCGGAATCTGGGCCGGAATCTGCGGCGAGCTGGGAGCAGATACATCCCTTACGAAAGAATTCTTGAAAATGGGTGTGGACGAGTTGTCCGTTTCTCCTGCGAGAATACTTCCGATTCGTAAAATTATTCTTGAGACAAATGTGACAGAGTATGGTAGAATAAAAGAATAAACCATGCCTGACATGTCGCAGGAATCATGAGGTGGAAGCTATGCTGGCAGAGCAGAGATACAAAATTATATTGGATTTACTGGAAAAAAATAAAAGTGTAACCGTGACAGAGATTCGGGAGGCGCTCCATGCCTCCGAATCTACCGTTCGGCGGGATATTACAGCCTTGCACAATGCCTCAAAACTGATAAAGGTATTTGGCGGGGCTGTTTCTATTGATGAAAGCAGTTTTTCGGCAAATGAGCCCACGGTAGCCCAGAAGGTGGACTTAAATAAGGATGAAAAAAGGAAAATCGGAAAATATGCCGCAGCCCTCATCAAAACGGAGGAGTTTGTCTATATTGACGCGGGAACGTCGACCGCCAGCATGCTGGAATTTATTGATGTAAGCAAGGTGACCTTTGTCACCAATGCGGTTGCCCATGCCCAGGCTCTTTCGGCAAGAGGCGCAAAGGTCTATCTGCTTGGGGGAGAACTGAAGGGCTCCACCGAGGCAATTGTAGGAAATACGGCAGTACGCTTACTGCAGGGCTACCATTTTACAAAGGGATTTTTTGGCACGAACGGAGTCAGTAAAAAGGAAGGCTTTACCACACCGGATGCGGACGAGGCCATCATAAAGGAGACGGCTATGGCACAATGTCAGAAGGCATATGTGCTGGCGGATTCCTCCAAATTCCACAAGGTATCCTCTGTGACCTTCGGAGAGTTTAAGGCGGCCACCATTATTACAGATGCGATTCTGCCGGGCTATGATCAGTTTGATAACGTGGTTTTGGCGAAAGAATGACGACTGGGGAATAAGATGAGGAATACAACACTTTGTTATATCGAAAAAGATGACTGTTATCTCATGCTGCTTCGAAACAAAAAAGAAGTGGATGAGAACAAAGGAAAATGGATCGGCATTGGCGGAAAGTTTGAAGAGGGAGAAAGCCCGGAGGAGTGCCTGCTTCGGGAAACAAAGGAAGAAACCGGACTTACGCTTTTAGATTATCGCTTTCGGGGAATTGTAACCTTTTTGTCTGATGAGTGGGGCTGTGAATACATGCATCTGTTTACCGCCCATCGATTTGAAGGGGAAGTATCCGCATGCAGTGAGGGAGAACTGAAATGGATTCCAAAGAGTGAGATTTTAGATTTAAATCTTTGGGAGGGCGACCGTCCGTTTCTAAAGCTACTTTTTGAGGACAGTCCCTTTTTTACCATGAAGTTGTCCTATCAAGGAGATACGCTTACAGATATACAGACGAAGGTTTACGACTAGAAGGAGCTTACATAAGGAGGCAGATATGGCAGATATTTATATTGAGAACGAAGAATTGCAGGCGGGGTTTTGCTATCACGGAGCAGAGCTGGTAAGCCTAATCCGAAAGGATACCGGGGAGCAGGTGATGTGGTGTGGAGATCCTGCATATTGGGGAAGAGTATCGCCGGTGCTTTTTCCTTTTGTGGGGAAACTAAACGGACAGAAATATACCTATCAGGGGCAGGTGTATGAACACGTCCCTCAGCATGGATATGCCAGGGACAGTGAGTTTACTCTGGCAGAAAAGACACCGGATACCGTCTGGTTTGAGCTTACCCCGGAGGATACCTGGAAGGAGAGGTATCCCTTTGACTTTTTGCTCCGAATCGGGTATCGCTTAGAGGGAAAAAGTATTCATGTCATGTGGAACGTGATAAATACCGGAGACAAGGAGCTGCACTTTTCCATAGGTGCACATCCGGCATTCGCCTGTAAGGGTGGAGTCGGAGAATACATACTGGATTTTCATTCCGAAATAAATCAGATGCAAAGCGGTCTTCTTACAGAAGATGGGGTATTGGGAGAACAGGGAAGAACCGTTGAATTTGAAAATGGAGTACTCTCCTTATCCGACGAGCTTTTTGAAAAGGATGCTCTTGTGTTTGAGACAAAGGAAATTCATACTATTTCTTTAAACACAAAGGCAGGAAAACCGGTGCTTCAGGTTCGATTTGATGCACCTTTGGCCGGAATCTGGAGCCCGGCAGGAAAAAGGGCGCCTTTTGTCTGCATTGAACCATGGTTTGGAAGATGCGACGCGGAAGGGTTTGAAGGGGAGCTTTCAGAAAGAGCGTACGGAAATACTTTAGCAGTGGGGCATTCTTTTAACAAGGAATATGTGATAGATATTCTGTAAGGATAACTACACAAAGGAGGAGGAACGGGGATTTGAGAAGAGTTTTACTTATTTCAGACGGCTGGAAACGATTGGTTACCTACGCCTGGGTTGACGGAATCATGCATGGAGCAGAGGAGCTTGGGGAAGAAATCTGCTTGTATCAGTTTAATACAAACGGAAACTGGAGTCGTGATAAAAAGTACAATAATGGCGAATATAATTTGTTTACGCTCCCGAATTTCGAGGAGTACGATGGGGTTATTTTTGATGGAACCAATATCACAGACCAAAGACAGCTCAATACAATTGTAAAAAAACTAAAGGATTTGGATATTCCGGTGGTAAGCATCTGTTGTGCAGTAGAAGGCTGCTATTATGTGGGAAATGATAATTATAAGCTGTTTCGGGAGCTGATCGACCACCTTTATCAAAAGCATGGCTGCAGGGATTTTGTTTTCGCCGGAGGGCCGGATTACAATTATGAAAATCAGATGCGGTATGAAGCCTTTCGGGATGCCATGGAAGAGTACCACTTACCATGTGATGAAAGCCGGTGTCTGTTCGGAGATTTTGATTTTGGAACAGGAGTCAGGTACTTTAACGAGTGGGTGGAACAAAAGAAGCCTCTTCCGGGGGCCTTCGTCTGTGCTAATGACAATATTGCAGCAGGGATCTGTTCCGCTGCCGACCGTCAGGGATATAAGATTCCGCAGGATTTTCTGGTTACAGGCTTTGATAACCTGGATAAGGCGGCGTACTTTAATCCCCAGATTACGACGGTAGAGCATAATCGTGGGAATATTGGAAAAACTGCCTTAAGAATTCTTTCCCGGAAATGGAAAGGGGAAGAGGTGGACACATTCCAATACCTGGAATCGGAATGCATTTTCGGGGAGAGCTGCGGCTGCCCGAACAGCGGAAGGGTGGACTATCGGAATTACATCAAGTGGCAGATTGAGTATTCGGTAAAAAAAGAGTGCGATGATGAAGCGGTCATGGTACTGGAAAACCAGATTGCCGAATGTAACGATTACAAAAGCCTGTTTCAGGGCTTTGCCGGCTATATCGAATCCCTTTCCTGCGATGGGGTATACTTCGTGGTGGATAAAAAGCTTTTAGATGCACGGTTGGACACGGTTTTCTCCAATAAGGGCTATCGAAACAGGGATGATCTGGAGGTGGGCTATGCAATTGAGCACGGAAAGGAGCTGCAGTTTGCAGGAGCGCAGGATCTAAGCCGGTATCTGGACGAGAATGGCAAAAACAGCGCATATATGTTTTCTGCAATCCATTTCCGGGATCAGAATGTGGGCTTTACGATTTTGAAGAATCCCACCTTTTTGTACGATAATCCGTCCTTCTATGATGTACACTCTGTATTTGTTACAAAGCTGGAAAATTTGTTTAAGCAGACACAGCTTAAAAATGTATACAACAGAGATGCTTTGACCGGATTGTACAATCGTCTGGCATATAATGAAATGATCGTGCCGAGATTTGACAGATATACTCGTCAGAATATTTCCTGTGCAATGGTTTTCTTCGATGTGGATAATTTTAAGCAGATGAATGATACCTATGGGCATAAATTCGGGGATGAAGTTCTCAAAACCATAGCAGGAACCCTGGAGGAGGAAAAGCCAAAGAACAGCTTTGCATACCGTTTTGGCGGGGATGAGTTCGTTGTCTTTATCGGGAATGCAATCGAAGAGGACATTCGTGCTTTTGTAAGTCGTGTAAATGCAATTCTGTCTGAAAAGAAGATTAAGCTGAGCCACGGCATAATCGTTACGGATCCAAAGAGCGGGAAAACCTTAGATGAATATATTGTGATGGCGGATAAGAAAATGTATGAAGTAAAAGCAGCGCGAAAGAGAAAAGCAAAAATGAATTTTTTAAAGGGTGTGGATATTTCTTCCCTTCCGGAGCATTTAGACGGCGGCGAGAAATTTTATCTGGCGGACGGAAGATGCGTGGATGCATTTGAACTGCTTGCCCAAAATCATATCAATTCCGTTCGTCTTCGCATCTGGAATGAGCCGGATCTGGTGCCGGAGGCGAAAGGATACTGCGACCTTGCCCACACCATCGAAATGGCAAAAAAGATTAAAGCCCATGGAATGCATTTTATGCTGGATTTCCATTATTCCGATTATTGGGCAGATCCGGGACAGCAGAGAAAGCCTAAGGCCTGGGAAAATCTCTCCTTTGAAGAGCTGAAGGAGGCCGTATATCAATATACCAAAGAGGTCCTTGATGCGTTGGAGGAAGCCGGCGCTCTTCCGGATATGGTTCAGGTAGGAAACGAGATCCGGAGCGGCATGCTTTTCCCGGATGGAGCAGTTCCGGCGTATGATAAGCTGGCGGCCCTCATCAATGCGGGAATCCGGGCAGTAAGAGAAAAATCGTCGGACATTTCGGTTATGATACATTTAGACCAGGGAGGCCGTTTCTTCTACTTAAAAGAGTGGTTCGATGCCGTATTTGCGGCGGGAATGGAACCCATCGACGCCATCGGAATATCCTTCTATTCCTTCTGGCATGGAACCTTTATGGATTTAAAGAATTCCATGGAACAGTTGATTGAACGCTATCATGTTCCGGTGTATGTGGTAGAAACCGCACATCCATGGAGGCATTGTGAGGCGGAGCATGTTTCTGCTGACCTTATGAAAACCGCAGGACTTCCGGCGGGGGAAGAGGAGCAGAAGAAATCCCTCGCCCTTGTGATGCAGATCGCGGCATCTGTGTCCAAGGATCTGCCAACCGGAGTATATTATTGGGAGCCTCTTTGCATACCGGGAAAAACCTATGGAAGCTGGGATGAGAATATGGGGATGCTGGATGAAAAGGGAAAAGCACTCCCATCCTTTGAAATGTACCGTGACTTTGATCCGAAGAACCCTCCAATTGAGAATCTGGAGGAATATATGGAATCCTTATATGCGGTGGATGAATCACAGCTGGCGCCGGCAGGAACGAACCTGGTTCCAAATGGAGATTTTTCGGATGGAATAAAAGGATGGTGGATCACAAAGGACCCGGAGGAGGTCACCATAGAGGAAAAGGACAAAGAAGTCTATGTTTCCTGCAAGAGTAATTTTACCTTCGAGCTTTTCCGGGATGTGCATATTGATAAAGCCGGAACCTATTGTTTATCCGTAGAGTATCGGGGAACGAATACGACGGGAGTGCAGGTAGAGCTATTCCTAAAAACCATTACCTGTAATGGACAGGAAGAGTTTACAAAGACGATTTTTCCATCGGATGTGAGATTTGTTGTCCATAGCATTGAGGATTTAAAGCTTTCTGCCGGACAGGTACAGTTGGGAATCCGAATGAATACACCTCCTGTATTTGGAAGAATCCGGAATATCTCTCTGGTTGAGATTGTCGAAGATTAGATGTATTTTATATTTCGCAGCGAAATAGGGTATTCTATTTTAGACTAAATCTGCTTGTGGTTTCTTGGGAAGTCGTTTACAATTTACTTAACTGAAGACGAAAGGGGGAAATCCTATGGCACAAATTTTAGAGCTTGCAAACCCGTACATTATCCTATGGCTGATACTGCTGATTGTATTTATTGCAGTGGAGCTTTTTACGGTGGGACTTACATCTATCTGGTTTGCTGCCGGAGCATTGGTTGCACTGATTATCGCAGCCTGCGGAGGCGGATTTGTATTTCAGCTGATGGCTTTTCTTATCGTTGCGTTTGGAGCACTTTTTGCTACAAGACCATGGGCAAAAAAATATATCAATTCCAGAACCCAGGCAACGAATGCGGACAGCGTAATCGGCACGGAAGTGAAGGTTACGGAACGCGTAAGTAACATAGATCAGACCGGTACCGTCGTTGCAAAAGGACAGGAGTGGACGGCCCGGGCAGAGAATGATACAATGATCTTTGAGCAGGGAGAACTTGCAAAGGTTGTCCGCATTGACGGAGTAAAATTAATTTTAACAAAATAATCTAGGAGGATTAAAAAATGGGACCATTAATAGCATTTATTGTAATTGTAATTCTGGCGCTGTGCATCTTCGTAAGCTGTGTAAAGATTGTTCCACAGGCACACGCAATGGTAATTGAGCGTTTGGGAGGATATCTTACGACCTGGCCGGTAGGAATTCACTTCAAAGTTCCTTTCATTGATCGAATTGCAAAGAACGTTTCTTTAAAGGAGCAGGTTGCAGATTTCCCACCACAGCCGGTTATTACAAAGGATAACGTTACCATGCAGATCGATACGGTTGTATATTTCCAGATCACAGATCCAAAGCTTTATGCATACGGAGTGGAGAACCCGATCATGGCTATTGAGAATTTGGCAGCAACTACACTTCGTAACGTCATCGGTGATCTTGAATTGGACGAGACGCTTACTTCCCGTGAGACCATCAACGCTAAGATGCGTGCAACCCTTGATGTTGCAACCGATCCATGGGGAATCAAGGTAAACCGTGTTGAGCTTAAGAACATCATGCCTCCAAAGGCTATTCAGGATGCAATGGAGAAGCAGATGAAGGCAGAGCGTGAACGTCGTGAGGCAATTCTTCGTGCAGAAGGTGAAAAGAAATCCACCATTCTTGTAGCAGAAGGAAATAAGGAATCTGCAATTCTTGATGCTGAGGCTGAGAAACAGGCAGCTATCTTACGTGCAGAAGCAAAGAGAGAGGCAACCGTAAAGGAAGCAGAAGGTCAGGCTGAGGCCATCCTTAAGATCCAGCAGGCAAATGCAGATGGTCTTCGCATGTTAAAGGAAGCTGCTCCGGATGATGCAGTACTTCAGTTAAAGAGCTTAGAGGCTTTTGCAAAGGCTGCAGACGGAAAGGCTACCAAGATTATCATTCCTTCCGAAATACAGGGAATTGCTGGACTTACAAAATCTATCGCAGAAATTGCAAAAGAACAGTAATAGATATTGTGTCAGGACCAGGCAAAAGGCTACCCTATCTTGTGGGTAGCCTTTTTATTATGCAAATGGTATAATTAAGAATATATGCAATAATCGAAGTCACAGTGAATTGCTTGTCGGGTCAAGCTCTGTTTAGAGGAGAATTGAATGAAGAGTAATATACGTTTTAAGGGAAAGCTAAAAGGTTATCTTAGTATGCCGTTATACCTTATGATATTATTTGTTGTACTTAATATATCCATGTACTTTTATGATGTAAGAAGCGGAGCAGTTATTAGCGTATTTCTTGTAATTTATGGGGTAGCAGAGGGAATTCTTTTTTGGGGAATGCATCAGAAAGTGGCAAACGAGATCGTCAATTATGCAACGAACTACGCCACTGTACAGAAGCGTTTATTAAATGAGTTCGAAATTCCCTATGCACTTTTGGATTACAGCGGGAAAATATTGTGGGTAAATGATCAGTTTGCAGAGCTGGCAGATATTGACCAAAAGAAGTATCACAAGTCCATTACCACCATTTTTCCAACCATTACCAGAGAGTTTTTACAGAAAAGCGATCAGCCGCAGAATGTCAATATTGAGAAAAATGACAGACGGTTCCGCATTTCCATCAACCGTATTTATTTTGATTCCATTGCATCTTCGGGAGAGCTTCTGGAAACAGATGATGCAGAGGAATTTCTGACGGCATTGTATCTGTTCGATGAGACAGAATTGAACCGGTACATGGTGGAGAATGAAGAGCAGAAGCAGGTGGCTGCCCTTGTTTATATTGATAATTATGAGGAAGCGCTAAACAGTATTGAAGATGTAAAACGTTCCCTGCTTGTGGCGTTAATCGACCGGCGGGTAAACCAGTATTTTGCACAATATGATGCTCTTGTGCGAAAGACCGAGAAGGATAAATATTTTGTTGTCTTCAAATATAAATATCTGCAGCAGTTGGAAGAGGACAAGTTCAAGCTGCTTGAGGATGTAAAATCGGTAAAAGTGGGAAATGAGATGGCGATTACCCTCAGTATCGGTGTTGGAATTCACCGCGACAGCTACAACCTAAGCTATGATTATGCCCGGGCAGCCATTGACATTGCATTGGGACGAGGCGGAGATCAGGTGGTTGTAAAAGACGGGGAGGAAGTGACATACTTTGGTGGAAAGGCAAAGCAGATCGAGCGCAATACCAGAGTAAAAGCAAGAGTGAAGGCCCAGGCGCTCCGTGAAATCCTAGAGACAAAAGAGAATGTACTGATTATGGGTCATGCTCTTACCGACGTGGATGCCCTTGGTGCAGGTGTCGGCATCTACTGTGCATCACAGATTCTTGGGAAAAAGGCTCAGATTGTTGTAAACAATCCATCCAGCTCCATCCGTCCGATTATGGAATCCTTTTCAACGGATAAGGGATATGCACAGGATATGTTTGTAACCAGTGAGCAGGCTCTTGAAATGATGGGAAGGAATACCGCTGTTGTGGTCGTGGATACGAACCGTCCAAGCTCCACCGAATGTCCGGAGCTTTTAAAGCGCACCGAATGCATCGTGGTATTTGACCATCACAGACAGGGAAATGAGATTATTGAGAATCCGCTTCTCTCCTATATTGAACCCTATGCATCCAGTGCCTGTGAGATGGTGGCAGAGGTGCTGCAGTATTTCGATGAGAATTTAAAGCTGGAATCCTGCGAAGCGGACTGTATTTATGCGGGTATTCTGATTGATACTAATAACTTTATGACAAAGACAGGAGTCCGTACCTTTGAAGCGGCAGCTTATCTGAAGCGTTCCGGCGCTGAGGTAACCCGGGTGCGCAAGCTCCTTCGCAATGATATGGATGCCTATAAGGCAAGGGCGGAGGCTGTCCGGCATGCTGAGGTTTACCGTGGGGCCTTTGCCATATCCATCTGTCCGGGTGAAAATGTGGAAAGCCCAACCATCGTTGGCGCCCAGGCTGCCAATGAGCTTTTGAACATTGTGGGAATTAAAGCATCCTTTGTTCTCACGGCGTATCAGGGAAAAATATATGTAAGCTCGCGTTCGATTGATGAGATCAATGTACAGCTTATCATGGAGCGGTTAGGCGGAGGCGGTCACTTTAATATGGCTGCAACGCAATTAAAGGACTGCACCTTAATGCAGGCCAAGCAGATGGTCCAGGAGACTCTGGATAAGATGATTGAGGAAGGAGATATTTAAACTGTGAAGATCATTTTATTAGAAGATGTAAAGACATTGGGAAAAAAGGGTGACATTGTAAATGTCAGCGACGGATATGCAAGAAATGCCATTCTTCCAAAGAAATTGGGTGTGGAGGCAACCGCAAAAAATTTAAACGATTTAAAACTACAGAACCAGCATGCAGACAAGGTTGCGGCAGAGAATCTGCAGAAGGCAAAAGAGCTTGCAAAGGAAGTGGAACAGAAGAAGGTTGTTATAAAAATTAAGTCCGGTGATGGCGGAAAAATCTTTGGCTCTGTATCCACAAAGGAAATCGCCCAGGCAGCAAAGGAGCAGACCGGACTGGATCTGGACAAAAAGAAAATGCAGCTTACAGACCCGATCAAAGCCCTTGGAACCTATGAGGTTCCGGTAAAGCTTCACCCTCAGGTGACAACAAAGCTTACAGTACAGGTAGTTGAGGAATAAGGAGGGAATCCTCTTGGATGAAACGATCATAAAGCGTGTGATGCCAAATAGTCTTGAGGCGGAGCAATCGGTCATCGGTTCCATGATTATGGACAAGGATGCCATTGTAACGGCAATGGAAATGCTGCTGCGTGAGGATTTTTATCATCAGCAGTACGGAGTGTTATTCGAGACTATGGTGGAGCTGTATTCAGACGGGCAGCCGGTTGATCTTGTTACATTGCAGAACAAGTTAAAGGAAAAGGATGTTCCGAAGGAAGTATCCAGTTTAGAGTTTGTTCGTGATCTGGTTACTGCAGTTCCGACATCCGCAAACATAAAATACTATGCAACAATTGTAAAAGAAAATTCCGTAAAAAGAAAACTGATTCATGTAACAGAAGGCATTGAGAATGACTGTTACGCAGGAAAAGAAGCATTGGAGGTCGTTCTTGACCGGACCGAAAAAGAGGTGTTTGGTCTTCTTTCCAGCAGAACAAGCGGGGAATATGTTCCGATTCGCCAGGTGGTAATGAATGCCCTGGAAAAAATTGAGAAGGCTTCGAAGCAGTCGGGAAATGTAACCGGAATTCCTACCGGATTTACAGATCTGGATTATCGGACTGCGGGGCTACAGCCTTCGGATTTGATTCTTGTAGCGGCGCGTCCCTCCATGGGAAAGACCGCTTTTGTTCTTAACATTGCGCAGCATGTTGCATTTCATGAGCATATGTGTACCGCAATTTTCTCTCTTGAGATGTCAAAGGAACAACTGGTAAATCGTTTGTTCTCTCTGGAAGCAAAAGTGGATGCCCAGGCGCTTCGAACCGGAAATCTCTCGGATGCAGACTGGGAGAAGCTGGTGGAGGGTGCAGGAATTATTGCAGATTCCGAACTGATTATTGATGATACCCCGGGTATCAGTATTACAGAAATGCGCAGTAAGTGCAGAAAATACAAGCTAGAGCATGACTTAAAGCTCATTATCATTGACTATTTACAGCTCATGAGCGGCAGTGGAGGAAAATCCAGCGAGTCACGTCAGCAGGAGATTTCCGATATTTCCAGATCCTTAAAGGCCCTTGCAAGAGAGCTTTCAGTTCCGGTAATTGCCCTGTCCCAGCTTTCACGTGCCGTAGAGCAGAGACCGGATCACAGACCGATGCTTTCGGACCTTCGAGAATCCGGAGCCATTGAGCAGGATGCCGATGTGGTAATGTTCATTTACCGGGATGATTACTACAATCACGATACGGACAAGAAGGGTATTTCTGAGATTATTATTGCAAAACAAAGAAACGGCCCCATCGGGACCGTTAATCTGGCTTGGCTTGCACAGTATACAAAATTTGGAAATCTGGAGCACTCAGATTATACTGAGGAATAATTCCGTCACAAATACCGAGGCGCAGGCAGCAATTGCAACGGTGGTAAGCCCTTTCCCACGATACGCGAAAAATACTGCCACCCCAAGCCCCACGATGGCGGAAACCAGGGAGCTTGTGGCATAAAGGATTGCAGGTATGGTCATGGCCGTAAGTACTGCATATGGAATGTAATAGAGGAAGGATTTGATAAAGCGATTCTCTATTTTTCGTTTTACTGCCACAAGAGGCAGGGTACGGATCAGATAGGTAGAGCCTGCCATGATAAGCAGGTAGATAAAAAATGTAGAGGTATTTATCGTTGTCATGCTTCCTCCTCCTTAACCGGGAATAAAATTGCACCAATGATGGCAGCGGCAATGGCACAGATGCTGATGGACAGTCCGGAAGAAATGCCGGCCAGCAAAGGTATATAAGTAAAGAAACAACTGAGAAGCAGAGCGATTATTACAACAAAGATAACCGCTTTGCTTTTTTTCATTTCCGGAACCACAATTGCCACAAACATTCCATAGATTGCCACAGAAAGGGCGCTCATCAGGCGGTCCGGAAGAACATTTCCAAGCAGGGCACCAAGCAGCGTTCCAAAGCTCCACCCAAGATAAGGGAGCACGCATAACCCAGCAAAAAAGGAGCGAGTTACGTTTTCCTCCTGACTTGCTACGGCAAAAATCTCATCGGTCATCATAAAGCCAAACAGCAGACGGTAGATGCCTTTAAATTTTTCGTCAAGCTTCTGGGAAAGGGAAATGGACATAAAGGAGTAACGCACATTGATGGTCAGCTGGGAAATCAGCATGGAGACATACTGACCCGGCAGCAGCATGGTGGTTATTCCGGAAAACTGTCCAGCGGAGGTGACGGTTGTCATGGAAATAATAAGTGCTTCCCACCAGGTAAATCCGTAGGAGACTGCCATAAGTCCAAAGGTAAAAGATACGGACAAATAGCCAAGCCCAATGGGGAAACCGGCGCGAAAACCTTTTTTAAATGAATTCATAATCTAGTCCTCTTCTTTTGGTATAAACTAACATTCTATTATACTAAAAGTTCAAAAAAAAGATAGTGGCAATTTTCATCGGAAGAAAATCATATTGTGTCGAAATAATACGATGACTTTTGTTTGAACCAGGATGTGACAAAGGCTATAATTTAAGAGAAGTAAAGCCATGTCCATGTGGACAAGTTCAAGTAAGGAGGGTACTCATCGTGGAAAAGGTGCGTTACATGATTTCCGACGCTGCAACGATTACCGGCGTGGAATCACATGTATTACGTTACTGGGAAGATGAACTCGAGCTTTCCATCCCGAGAAATGAGATGGGGCATCGATATTATACGCGGGAGAACATACAACAATTTGAAAGGATAAAGGAGCTTAAGGAACAGGGATATCAGTTAAAGTCTATCCGGATGATTCTGCATAATGAAAATGTAGATGTAAATTCCCCTTCATTTTCAGAAAAAAATGAGCTGTCAGCCCACGGGGCATCGGATCCGGTTCCGGCAAATGGGCAGATCGGCGCAGAAGAACGCATGCAGCAGTTTCGGGAGCTGATGAGTGATATTGTGGGACGGGCAATCGCCCAGAATAATGAGGAGCTGTCTCTTGTGATAGGAACAGAGGTGCAGGAGCGTGTACTCAAAGAGATGGATTATCTGATGAGGGAGCAGGATGCGGCAGCAGAAGAGCGCTATAAAAAGTTAGATCAGGCCATTCGCGGACATCTGCATAAGAAAAAAACACTTTTTTCTAAGAAAGAGTCCGTAGGAAAGGATGCAAAAGCTGTGCCTTTGAAGGAAAAGAAAATTTTATCCATTGAGCAGCCTACATAAAAAGGGAGAATAAAAGTTCTTCTCTGTACGAAAATGGTACGGAGAAGAAGCTTTTTATTCTCCCTTTTTGGATAGTCTGCAATTATGTATTGCGATTAGCCTTCGTTAATTGCTCCTGTTGGGCAAACACCAGCACATGTTCCGCAGCTTACACAAGCATCTGCATCGATCTCGTACTGAGAAGCACCTGCACTGATTGCTCCTACTGGACACTCTCCAGCACATGTTCCGCAGCTAACGCATGCATCAGTAATAACGTATGCCATGATAAATTCCTCCTTAAAAAATAATGATCATTATTCGCCACCATCGGCTTAGTTGGTATTGTATTATAATTTCTTTTGAATTTCAAGTAAATCTATACATGTACTTAATTTGGCACAATTCTTATACTGCAAAGTTGCGATATTTGAGGGATATGGTATAATAAAAGCTATGGAAACAGAAATTTTATCAATAGACCCAAATCATATAGATGAGGAAAAAATACAGAGAGCTGGGGAGCTTATTGCAAAAGGAGAATTGGTTGCATTTCCCACAGAGACGGTTTACGGATTGGGAGGAGATGCATTAGACCCCAAGGCTGCCCAAAAGATCTATGGGGCAAAGGGAAGACCTTCGGATAATCCCCTCATTGTGCATATAGCGGAATTCTCGGATCTTGAACGCATCGCAAGGGAAGTGCCGCCGCAGGCAAAGCGGTTAGCGGATGCATTCTGGCCGGGGCCCCTTACCATGATTGTTTGGAAAAACGACCTTGTTCCATACGCCACAACGGGAGGAATGGAAACGGTGGCGGTTCGTATGCCCAATCATCCGGTTGCTCTTTCCCTTATCAAAAAAAGCGGCAGACTCATTGCCGCACCAAGTGCAAATACCTCAGGAAGACCTAGCCCGACGGAGGCTTCCCACGTTGCAGAGGATCTATCCGGCAGGATTGCCATGATTCTGGACGGAGGGCCGGTAGGAATCGGAATTGAGTCCACTATCATTGATCTGACAGAAGAAAAGCCCATGGTGCTGCGCCCGGGCTATATTACGCCCCAGATGCTTTCAAAAGCAATGGGAGAAGAAGTGATTATAGATCCCGGAATCATTGCGGCAGATGATACCAAAAAGCCGAAGGCTCCCGGCATGAAATATAAGCACTATGCGCCAAAGGCGGATATGGTAATCGTAGAAGGGGAAGAGCAGGCTGTTATCGATAAGATTAACGCTTTAGTCCGGGAGAAGGAAAAAAGTGGAGTAGAGGTAGCGGTGATTGCCTGTGAGGAAACAAAAGATTTTTACCATGCGAAGAACGTTCTGAGTATGGGGAGACGTACGAATGAAGAGGAGATTGCCAGGCATCTGTACCGCATTTTGAGGGAGTGCGATGAGCTTTCAGTTGCGGCAATTTATTCAGAGAGTTTTTCTACGCCGAGAATCGGAAATGCAATTATGAACCGGCTGCTAAAGGCTGCCGGCCATCAGGTGATTCTGGTATAGAGAAAAGAGGAACAGATAAAAACTATGAAGGAATATAATCGTATTATTTTTGTGGGGCAGTCAGGGACTTCAAGAGAGCCCATGGCGAAAGGAATTTTAGAGGAGTTTACATTACATCATCCGGTGGAGGTATTGGCAAGAGGACTGGTCGTACTGTTTTCTGAGCCGATGAATCAAAAGGCAGAGGCGGTCTTAATCAGCAACGGAATCAATCTTGAGGGTTTTTCTTCCAAGGCGCTTTCCGAGGAAGAAATTACAGAGGACACCCTTGTTCTTACCATGGAGTATGCGCAAAGAGACAAGCTTTTTGAGCTTTTTCCGGATGCAGATTCCGAAAATGTTCACGTACTGACAGAGTATGTGGGGGATGAGCTTGAAATCTTAGACCCTTACGGAGGAGCATTACCGTCTTACGGACTTTGTTATGAAACGCTTCGTAAGTCGATAAAAAAGTTAGTTAAAATTCTAAACGAAGGAGAATAAAAAATGGCAAAAGTTGTAGTTATGGATCATCCTTTGATTCAGCACAAAATTGGTCTTATGAGAAGATGCGAAACAGGCTCAAAGGATTTTCGTACCCTAGTGAGTGAGGTTGCGATGCTGGAGTGCTATGAGGCAACAAGAGAACTGGAGCTTACCGATGTTGAGATCGAAACTCCAATCTGCAAGACAACCGTTAAGGAACTGAAGGGAAAGAAGCTTGCGGTAGTTCCGATTCTTCGAGCAGGACTTGGTATGGTGGATGGTATGCTTGAGATGATTCCGGCAGCTAAGGTGGGACATATCGGTTTGTACCGTGATCCTGAGACGGCGGAGCCGGTGGAATATTATTGTAAGCTTCCGGCAGATTGTGCCAACCGGGAGGTATTTGTGGTAGACCCGATGCTGGCAACCGGCGGATCTTCTGTTGCCGCAATCCAGATGTTAAAGGACAAGGGCGTAAAAAATATTCATTTTATGTGCATCATTGCAGCTCCGGAGGGAGTAAAGCGCATGACGGAGGCACATCCGGATGTGGATCTTTACATCGGTGCACTGGATGATCACTTAAATGAGCATAAGTATATTGTCCCTGGTCTTGGAGATGCGGGAGACCGTATTTTTGGTACAAAGTAGCAGGCAGCATGGAAGGGGTTTTCATATGGCAAGCAGTAAAAGAGAAGACTATATCGGCTGGGATGAATATTTTATGGGTGTGGCGATGCTTTCGGCAATGCGCTCGAAAGACCCGAACACACAGGTGGGAGCCTGTATTGTAAGCCCGGAGCACAAGATTCTTTCCATGGGATACAACGGTTTTCCCACAGGCTGCTCAGATGATGAGTTTACCTGGGAACGGAATGGCGAGGACAACAAATACTTCTATTCGACACATAGTGAGCTGAATGCAATTTTAAACTACCGGGGAGGAAGTATCGAGGGGGCATCTATTTTTGTAACGCTCTTTCCCTGTAATGAATGTGCGAAAGCAATCATTCAATCCGGTATAAAAGAGGTGGTCTATGCAGATGATAAGTATAGCATGACTCCCGGTGTCATAGCCTCTAAAAAAATGTTAAATGCAGCAGGAATAAAGCTGCGCCGCTACGTACCGAAGGGAAGACAGATTTCATTGGATCTTTAGATTGAAAAGAGGAAGAAGACATTGTCCCGGAAAAAGAAAAAAGAGGATTCCCGCATGGTATGGGATGCACTGGTTATGGTGCTGCAGTTTGGAATTAATATGCTGGTTCCGATCTTGGCCTGCACACTCTTAGGAGTGTGGCTTGGGAATAAGCTTCAGATCAACTGGCTTGCAATTCCGCTCTTTTTTGTGGGAGCGATTGCAGGTGGGCAGAATGTGTACCGGCTGGCAAAAAAATTTATGAAGTAATACTGCGAAAGAAAACATCGAAGACGATAAACAGATCGATTCGATGTTTTTTTATGGCTTTTTTCTCAAACGAAAATACGCATTTTTGAATATCTGTATGGAAAAAATATACATTTTGACCAATCTGTCAAATAGGAACGATTATTTTTTGGAATTTGTAGACAAATTTAAAGAAAAAGAGGTATAATACCAATAACTGTTTGTTGGGAAAATAGACCCATAGAGGAAGTTGTATGCTTAGAAGATTAAACGATGCATTACCGGGACTTGTTTTGGGAATTATCCTATATGGAGTAATCTGCCAGATCGCCGGAGTGTGGTTTGTAGAAGATAAGATCGGGTATTCCATCGGTCTTTGGTACGGAATTGCGATTGCCGTTGGAATGGCGATAAATCTCGCTTCCGTAATCTATGATTCTGTCACATTGGGGGACAGTAAAGGCGCCAACCGCAGAATTATTGCAAAATCTTTATTGCGTTACATGGTTGTAGTGATTCTGTTTTTTATATTGGGTTGTTTTAAATTTGGCAATCTTTTTTCTGCTCTTCTTGGAGTGCTGGGGCTTAAGATTTCTGCTTATGCACAGCCGCTTCTTACAAGAGTGGGAAACAGAATCCTTGGAAGAAGTGATGCGTCTTCTGAGGAGGAAGAGGATTCTTTTGCGGCAGAGGAAGCTGCTGCGCCGGATTTTGAAAAATAAATAAAGGAGGTGACAATGTGAATCAATCGATTTTACTGTCAGATGGAGCCAGCGATATTGACTTTATGATTCATGGTATTTTTTCAGTTACCGTGTTTGGTCAGGAAGTCTGGATTACCACATCGCACTGTTGCATATTGATTGTGATGGCAATTATGCTGGGATTTGCTGCGATTGCGAATCGGAAGCTGAAAAAAGCACAGGAACATGTAACAGAAAAACCGGATGCTTTCCAAAATATTATTGAGCTTATGGTTGAGATGCTGGATAAGATGGTTTCCGGCACCATGGGCAAGTGGGCACCGAGATTTGTAAATTACATCAGTACGATTTTTATCTTTATCCTGATGAGTAATATTTCCGGTCTCTTCGGTTTAAGACCGCCAACGGCGGATTATGGTACTACCCTTGCACTGGCACTTATAACGTTCTGTATGATTCGATTCAACGAGGCAAAGCATCAAAAAGCTGCAGATATTTGGAAGGGAATATGTTCTCCGCTTCCGCCATGGCTTCCGCTTTGGGCGCCAATCAATATTGTCAGCAATATTGCAGTTCCAATCTCATTGTCATTGCGTTTGTTTGCAAATGTATTGTCTGGAACCGTAATTATGGCACTGGTATACGGATTGTTAAAATGGATCGCCATTTTCTGGCCGGCTGTTTTACATGTATACTTTGACTTGTTCTCCGGAGCAATTCAGACCTATGTATTCTGTATGTTGACGATGACCTATGTAACGCAGGCTTGTGATACAGAAGAGTAAACGAAATAGTAAACGGGCAGTTGCCCAAAACGAACTTATTTTTAAGGAGGATTCATATTATGAATATTTCAGGACAGGATTTAATCAGAGCATGTTCCGCAATCGGTGCAGGTTTGGCAGTTATCGCCGGTATCGGACCTGGTGTTGGACAGGGTATCGCAGCAGGACACGGTGCTTCCGCAGTAGGACGTAATCCGGGAGCACAGGGAAAGATTATGTCAACCATGTTACTTGGACAGGCCGTAGCAGAGACCACCGGTCTTTACGGACTCGTTGTTGCATTACTGTTACTTTTCGTTCATCCACTTGGCTAATTTCCAAAAGGCCCATAAAACGGAAAGGAGAGTAGAAGGTTGCTATTAGCAGAAGATTATACATTCTTATTTAATCTGGATGCCCAGCTGCTCTTCGATACAGCATTACTTGCTGCTGCTGTATTCTTACTTTTCCTTGGTATGTCATACCTGTTATTCAACCCTGCAAGAAAATTGCTTGCAGACAGACAGGAAAGAATCGATAGCGATATCAATTCTGCAAAGGAAGATAAAGAAAGCGCTGCAGCCCTTAAGGCTGAATATGAAGCAAAGCTGAAGGAAGTCGATAAGGAAGCGGAAGTCATTCTTTCGGAAGCCAGACAAAAGGCAATGAAAAATGAGGCAAAGATTATCGATGAGGCAAAGGAAGAAGCGTCCCGCATTGTAAGGAGAGCGCAGGAAGAAGCAGAACTCGAGAAGAAGCACGCCATGGATGATATGAAGCAGGAGATGATTCAGATCGCATCCCTCATGGCGGAGAAAGTGGTTGCTGCTTCCATTGACACGAAGATTCAGGATACGCTGGTAGAAGAAACGTTAAAGGAGATGGGTAACTCAACATGGCTAAGCTAGTCTCAAAGACATATGGTGATGCACTGTTTGAGTTGGCTCTTGAGGCAGACAAATTGGATCTTTTCTTAGAAGAGGTCAAGGCGGTTGCCGAAGCGATGGAACAAAACGAAGATCTGACCAGACTGATGAATCATCCAAAGATTGTCAAAGAAGAAAAAATAAAACTCATAGAAGACATTTTCAAAGGAAATGTATCCGATGAACTGGTCGGACTGATGCGTATGGTGGTGGAAAAAGGCCATTATAACGAACTTGGCAGCATCTTTTTGTATTTTATCAATCAGGTAAAGGAATACAAAAATATCGGAACTGCTTATGTAACAGCTCCGCTTCCTCTTTCTGATGAGCAGAAAGCAGCAGTGGAAAAGCGTCTTTTAGAGACCACAAAGTATGTAGAGTTCGAGATGCACTATGATGTAGATGCCGCACTTATTGGCGGCCTGGTAATCCGCATCGGGGACAGAGTGGTGGATAGCAGCGTAAAAAATAAGCTGACATCCTTAACCCGGGAACTGACACAGATTACGATTTAAAAAATTTGAAAGTAGGTGAAAGCGCTCCATGAATTTAAAACCAGAAGAGATCAGCTCCGTAATTAAAGAGCAGATTAAAAGATACGCTTCCCAGCTTGAAGTTGCCGATGTCGGAACCGTTATTCAGGTTGCTGACGGCGTTGCACGTATTCATGGTTTGGAGAATGCAATGCAGGGAGAACTTTTAGAGTTTCCTGGAGAAGTTTATGGAATGGTATTGAACCTTGAGGAAGATAATGTAGGTGCCGTATTGCTCGGCTCCCAGAAAAATATCAATGAGGGCGATACCGTAAAGACAACCGGACGAGTGGTAGAGGTTCCGGTAGGTGATGCACTTTTAGGACGTGTTGTGAACGCATTAGGACAGCCAATCGACGGAAAAGGACCTATTGTAACGGACAAGCATCGTCAGGTGGAAAGAGTTGCATCCGGTGTAATTTCAAGAAAATCCGTAGATACACCATTACAGACAGGTATCAAGGCAATTGATTCCATGATTCCGATTGGAAGAGGTCAGCGAGAGCTGATTATCGGAGACCGTCAGACAGGAAAAACGGCCATTGCGATTGATACCATCATCAATCAGAAGGGACAGGGCGTAAAATGTATTTACGTTGCCATCGGACAGAAGGCTTCTACTGTTGCTTCCATTGTTAAGACATTAGAAGAGTTTGGTGCAATGAGCTATACCACAATCGTAGCTGCTACCGCAAGTGAGCTTGCACCGATTCAGTATATTGCGCCATACGCAGGATGCGCTATGGGAGAGGAATGGATGGAAAACGGCGAAGATGTACTCATCATCTATGATGATTTAAGTAAGCATGCTGCTGCATACCGTACCTTATCCTTACTGTTAAAACGTGCGCCTGGACGTGAGGCTTATCCGGGAGATGTATTCTATCTGCACTCAAGACTTTTAGAGCGTGCAGCAAGACTTTCCGATAAGTTAGGTGGCGGTTCCTTAACAGCATTACCGATTATCGAGACACAGGCAGGAGATGTATCTGCATATATTCCTACCAACGTTATTTCTATTACAGACGGACAGATTTATCTGGAAACAGAAATGTTCAACGCAGGATTCCGTCCTGCTATTAACGCGGGTCTTTCCGTATCACGAGTTGGAGGATCTGCTCAGATTAAGGCCATGAAGAAGATAGCAGCACCGATCCGAGTTGAGCTTGCCCAGTACCGCGAGCTTGCAGCCTTTGCACAGTTTGGTTCTGAGCTTGATTCTGCAACGGCAGAGCAGTTAGCACAGGGTGCACGCATTAAGGAAATCTTAAAGCAGCCACAGTATCAACCAATGCCGGTTGAAAAGCAGATTATTATTATCTATGCAGCAACCAAGAAATATCTTCTTGATATTGCGGTAGAGGATATCCTTCGTTTCCAGAATGAGTTATTTGAGTATATTGATACAAGATATCCGGAGATTCCGGAAAGTATCATTACCAATAAAGTGATGGACGAGGAAACAGAGAATAAGCTGATTAAAGCAATTGAGGAATGTAAAGCTTCCTTCAAATAAAACGGTGGAAAGTAGGTGGTAAATAATGGCCTCCATGCGAGACATTAAGCGAAGAAAACAGAGTATTTCAAGTACTCAGCAGATCACCAAAGCAATGAAGCTTGTTTCAACCGTTAAATTGCAGAAGGCAAAGACCAGAGCAGAAGCAACCGATCCGTATTTCCATTACATGTATAAGACGGTCAGCTCTATTCTTGCGAAGAGCAAAAACTTAAGTCATCCGTTCCTTACGGCAGGAGAGTCTACGAAAAAGGCAGTCGTAGTGATTACCAGTAATCGTGGACTTGCAGGCGGATACAACTCAAATGTTGTAAAGCTTGTCACCGGAGAAGATTGGGATAAGGAGGACGTTGATATCTACGCAATCGGTGGAAAGGGTGCGGAAGCACTTGCACACAGAGGATATCATATAGCGGATAATGCTTCTGAAATTATGGAGAATCCTACCTACCCGGATGCTGCAGCAATGTGCCAGAAGGTACTGGATGCTTTTGTAAACGGAGAGGTGGGAGAGATTTATCTGGCCTATACACATTTTAAGAATACGGTTTCCCATGAACCAGAACTGATTAAGCTGCTCCCGGTAGAAATCGACGAGGAGGATCTTAATGAAGAATCCGATATTCTGATGAACTATGAGCCAAATGAGGAAGAAGCTTTAAACATGATTATTCCAAAATATGTTACAAGTCTTTTCTACGGAGCTTTAGTAGAGGCTGTAGCAAGCGAGAATGGTGCGAGAATGCAGGCGATGGATTCTGCAACCAGTAACGCAGAGGAAATGATCAGTGATCTGACACTTAAATATAACCGTGCGCGCCAGGGCTCTATTACACAGGAGCTTACGGAAATTATTGCAGGCGCAAATGCGATTTCGTAATTCTAGAATAAAAAGTTAAGGAGAAAATAGAAAATGGCAGATAAGAATGTAGGTAAAATTACACAGATTATCAGTGCCGTTCTGGATATCAAATTCCAGGAGGGGAATCTGCCTGAGATCAACGATGCAATTGACATTCCGCTGAAAAACGGCGGAAAGCTCGTTGTTGAGGTTGCTCAGCATCTGGGTGATGATACAGTAAGATGTATTGCCATGGGTCCGACGGATGGTCTGGTCCGGGGTATGGACGCCATCGCTACCGGAGCGCCAATTTCTGTTCCGGTTGGTGAGAATACCCTTGGAAGAATGTTCAACGTTCTCGGAAATCCCATCGATGAGCAGGACCCGCCGGTAACAGATGAAATCTGGCCAATCCATAGACCTGCACCAACATTTGAAGAGCAGGCTACATCACAGGAAATGTTAGAGACCGGTATCAAAGTCGTTGACCTTCTTTGCCCATACCAGAAGGGTGGAAAAATCGGTCTGTTCGGTGGAGCCGGTGTAGGTAAAACCGTATTGATTCAGGAGCTGATCCACAACATCGCTACCGAGCATGGTGGATATTCCGTATTTACCGGTGTAGGTGAGCGTACCCGTGAAGGAAACGATCTTTACTACGAAATGAAGGAGTCCGGCGTTATTGACAAGACCACCATGGTATTTGGTCAGATGAATGAGCCGCCAGGAGCACGAATGAGAGTTGCCCTTGCGGGACTTACCATGGCAGAGTACTTCCGTGACCGGGGTGGGAAAGACGTATTGTTATTCATTGACAACATTTTCCGTTTTACCCAGGCAGGTTCTGAGGTTTCCGCACTTCTTGGACGTATGCCTTCCGCAGTAGGATACCAGCCGACCTTACAGACAGAGATGGGTGCTCTTCAGGAGCGAATCACCTCTACCAAGAACGGTTCCATCACCTCTGTACAGGCAGTATATGTACCGGCGGATGACTTAACGGACCCGGCTCCGGCTACCACCTTTGCTCACTTGGATGCTACTACCGTATTGGAGCGTTCTATCGTAGAGCTTGGTATTTACCCGGCAGTAGATCCGCTTGCATCTACCTCACGTATTCTTGATCCGCGTATTGTGGGACAGGAGCATTTTAATGTTGCCCGTGGAGTACAGGAGATTCTCCAGAAGTACAAGGAATTACAGGATATCATCGCAATTCTTGGTATGGATGAATTATCCGAGGAAGATAAGCTTGTTGTAAGCCGTGCAAGAAAGGTTCAGAGATTCCTTTCTCAGCCGTTCTTCGTAGCAGGACAGTTCACCGGTCTGGAAGGAAAATATGTTCCGATCGCTGAGACTATCCGCGGATTTAAGGAAATCTTAGAAGGAAAGCATGATGACGTTCCGGAAGGTTATTTCTTAAATGCGGGAAGTATTGATGAAGTACGCGCCAGAATGAAGTAAGGAGTGAGCGTATGGCAGAAGCAAATCGTGTGTTTGAAATAGAAATCATTACACCGGATCGTGTGTTTTACACAGGAGAGGCAGATTTCTTGGAATTTACAACTGCAGACGGAGATGTGGGAATCTACAAGGATCACATACCGCTTACAACTGTACTTGCCCCCGGCATTGTAACCATTCATAATGGGGATGAGGTAAAGCAGGCAGCAGTACACGCAGGTTTTGCAGAAATCTTAGGAGATAAGGTAATACTTCTTGCAGAGCTTGCAGAATGGCCGAATGAGATTGATGTAGAACGTGCAGAGGCGGCAAAGGCCCGCGCCGAGGAACGTCTGGCAAATCATACTGCAGATACCGATATTGTGCGTGCAGAGTTCGCGCTTCGCAAGGCACTGATCCGAATTGATGCGGCAGGATTAAAATAGTAAATAAAATTGGGTGCATTCATGAGGATGCACCCAATTTCTTTAGAAAATCCAATTTTAGAAATCCCATTTCGGAAAAGTGGGTATAGGATGGATTCAACGATTTTTCGGAGCGGAAGTGCGGGATTTGGAAAGATTTGAGGTGCTAGTACCGTCGTATACCTAAAAATCTTGAAAAACAGCTTCAAATTGCGGCCTTTTCAAGCGAATTGTATTATTTAGAAGAGTGGATTTCGCTGTATACCTAGATATTTGCAATTTCTTAGGTACAGGCTAAAATTGAACCGGCGAAAACATACAATCGGCCATAAAAAACGCTTAAAATGCCGTTTTTTTCAATGATTTTAGGTACAGGAAGAAAAATGGCCGGCGAAATAATACAATTTGCTAATCGGCTGGCGAAAAGTACAGTTTACGAATCAACCGGTGACATTATACAGTTTATCGATCAAGCCTGAAGCAGAATCCACTGTCGCTTGTAAAAAGCGAAATAGGATATAAACCAAGTAGATATATAAAAGGTAAGAAAAGGGATGGACATGAAAAGAAAATTTCTGCTAAGCAGTATCATCATCGTTTCCTGCATATTTGTTGGATGTGCATCACAAAGTGGGAAGCCGGAAGATACGGAACAACTGTTAGAGCTCTATCAGGTGGATGAAGCTGTTGAGGCACCGGAATGGAAGGATTCTTTCCTGGCAGCCCCCAAAGAGAATGGGGATCTTCGGATTATCCAGATATCAGATCCGCATTATTTTTCTATGTCCATAACAGATCAGGGAGTACTGTATCAGAATGCCATGGCAAAAGCCGCAGGGCGGGATGCGCTCCATATCGGTGAAATACTGGATGCATTTTATGAGCAGATGCAGGAGGAAGAGCCGGATGTGCTGATCGTATCCGGAGATCTTAGCATGAATGGAGAGAAGGCAAGTCATATGGATTTTTCCAATTATCTGCAAAAGTTTGAGGATATCGGCATTCCGGTACTTGTAATTCCGGGAAATCATGATATCAACAGTACCTCCGCAAGAGAGATTTACGATAGTGGAGCGATACCGGCAGAAAATGTGACCCCGGAGGAATTTGAGGAAATTTATCAGGAATTTGGATATAAAGATGCCATTTACCGGGATGCAGATACACTAAGCTATGTGGCAGACATCGGGAGCAATTGCTGGGTGATTATGTTAGATGCCTGTATTTATAAAGACGGAAACATAAAAACCAGTGGATATTTAAGCAAAGACACCAGACAGTGGGCGTATGATATTATAGAAGAGGCTAATCAAAAAGGAATCCGTGTATTTACGGTCACCCATCAGAATCTGCTGGTACATAATGAAAATTTTGTGTCAAATTATACGATTACCGATGGTGCATCCATGGTGGAAAAGCTCATGGATGAGGGTGTGGTCATCAACCTTTCCGGTCATATGCACAGCATGAACATTGTAGATCGAAGAGAACAATTTTATGAGGTTGCAATGGGCTCCATAAGCGTCTGGCCCAACCTATACGGGCAGCTTGATATCCGGGAGGACGGAACCTATTCCTTTACTACCCATGCCACAGAGCACGAAGGAAACTCCTATGCATATATGTTGGAATCCACCAGGCAGACCTTAGGAAACAGGATGCCGCAATTTGACCTGCAAAGTGAGCAGCTTACTATCATGCGGGATTTTATTGTGGAGATGAATGTAGACTATTTTGCAGGAAAAACAAAAACCCTGGAAGAATATGAAGGTGAGGCCGGATATCAATTGTGGCAGGAATATGGAAAGGGAACGATGAACTTAGACTATATAAATTCAATCGCTCATCAAAAACGAAATGACCATACATTTATTGCGCCTTTTAAAGAATAACGGCAGACCTATGACGGCAGCATTCGTTTTTCAACCTTCTTTAGGTGCTCACTAAGAGCCAGCTTGGCGAATTCCTTTTGCGAGGACTTTAAATAGTGAATGATTTGTGCATGCTCCTCGAGTGCTTCTTCCCGATTGCTCTGTAAAGTTCCGGACAGCACATTGATACGAACCATCACATTGTTGATGCTTTGAATGAATTCAATGAGTGAGCTGTTGTCGCAACACTTGGAAATAGCACAGTGGAAGCGATTGTCCAGTTCTGCAAAGCCGAGGTTATCGGTTGGATTGTTTTTCACCAGCTCTACCTGTGCATGATAAATCTCGTCAATGAGAGAAAGCGCCTTTTCCGGAATAGGAAATTCGATGCAATCAACTGCCATACACTCAAGGGCGATACGAACCTTCGAGGTGTCGGTAACACTTTTTGCAGTAATTTTCGTGACATAAATATGCCCGGTTGCATCCTGGGATAGTAGCTTTTCATGGACAAGCTGCTGCAGGGCAGAGCGGATAGGAGTGCGGCTGATGGAAAGCATGCTGCTTAGCTGCTCTTCTGTTAAGAAGGTTCCCGGCTTCAGCGTATTTGTGTTGATTGCCTGTCGAATCTGCTCATAAGCCTGTTCTTTGAGTGTCATATTCTTTTTGATTGGAGTTAGTTCCATAAAATCCCCACCTTTTGTTCTTTGTATACATTTATAGTAACGAATTTATGAGGAAAGTGCAAGAAAAATTCGAGAAATAGGGATTTAGTATTGACAGAAAAATAGTAACGTGATAAAAATGTATACAGTACACATAGCAAAGGAGCTAGATGGATTCTAGCTCCTTTTTTGTTGTGAAAAAAGGCAGAAAGGGGAATGTCATGAGAGAAGATATGATACAAACCATGAAAGAGATGGTGAGAATTCCAAGTATAAATACAACGGAAGGGGAGCGGAATATCGGGGAATATATTGAGAAATTTCTTCGCGAGATTCCCTATTTTAAAAAGCATCCGGATCAGATCATTGTAAGAGAGCTGAAGGATGATAAGTATCATCGAAGAAATGTGCTTGCTATTCTGCTTGGAGAAAAGGAGCCAAATGGAAAGACATTACTTTTCCACGGTCATACGGATACGGTGGGTCTGGAAGGCTACGGAGCTTTAGAGCCTTATGCCTGCGATCCTGATGAGCTGCAGAAACAACTACAGGAGGTAGAGCTTCCGGAGGAAGTTCGGGCGGATCTTTTGTCAGGAGACTATATGTTTGGCCGTGGAACCTGCGATATGAAAGATGGCGACGCCGTTTTTCTTGGAATCATGAAAGATGCCTGTGAGCATCCGGAGGAACTATCCGGAAATATCGTTGTTTCCTTTAATCCTGTTGAGGAGAATCTGCATACGGGAATTATTGAAGCAACAGATGTGCTTTTGGAGCTGAAGGAAAAATACAATCTGACTTACATTATGGGAATCAACAATGATTATATCTGTCCGCTTTTCCCAGGGGATCAGGTGCGGACGATTTATACCGGAATGGTGGGGAAATTACTCCCTTGTTTTTATATTCAGGGTAAGGAAACTCACGTGGGGCAGTGCTACGAAGGCATGGATGCTTCTTTTCTGGCGGCAGAGCTGGTGCGCAAGATACACTTAAGCCATGATTTTACAGATGCATATGACGGGGAAAACAGTTATCCACCGAGTGTCCTTAAGATGAAGGATTTAAAACCCTGGTACAATGTGCAGACCACGAAAGAAGCTTTTGTATACTTCAACTACTTTGTACATAATCAGACCATTGATGTTATTACGCAAAAGCTGGTTCAGGCTGCACGTGATGTGTTTGCTGAGGTTGTAGAGAAAATGCAAATGGAGGCAGCGTGGTTTGCAGAAGCAAATCATGACAATACCTGTTGTCCGACGTATTCCTGCAGGGTTTTTTCCTATGAAGAATTGTTGCAGGAGGCCAGAAAAAAGGCTTCCATTCCCGATGAGACTATTGAGCGGATGATTTCCGATGAGCTTGCAAAGGGCTGCGATAAGCGGGAAGCTCCGATGGCAGTGATTCGTTATCTGCTACAGACAATAGGAATTACTTCTCCTTGTATTGTGCTGTATTATGCACCTCCATACTGTCCACACAATACGATCCAGGGAGAACAGGAAAAGCTTCGAGAGGAGCTTATGCAGATAACTGCGGAAATAGAGAAGGAGTATAAGGAAAGCTTTCGGTTTATGAGGTTTTATCCGAGCCTGTCGGACAGCAGCTATCTGAGCATGGATGAGACTGAGGAATCTCTTCAGTCCCTAACACAGAATTTCCCGGGCTTTGATCTGATGTTTCCACTTCCGTTAGAGAACATTAAGAAGCTCTCTATTCCGGCAGTAAACTTTGGCGGATTTGGTAAGGATGCGCATAAGTGGACGGAACGCGTAAATCTTCCATATACGTTTGGGGTATTACCTGAATTAATCAAAAAAACAATTGAATTCTACTTGAAGTAAGGGAGGAATTTAAAATGCGAAAGCTTGTGCTTAGTGGGAAAAGAATTATTACAGGTGCCGGTTCTTTATCCTCACTAGAGGAACTGGACTACAAGCGAGTTATGATTGTGACAGGCGGAAAGTCAATGATTGTCTCTCACGTGATTGATCGAGCTTGCGAGTACATCAAAAAGGATGGGACAGAGGTGCTTGTCTTTAGCGGAGTTCCTAAAAATCCTTCGATAGAAGAGGTAGAAAGAGGCCTGTGTGAGTGCAAACAATTCCGACCGGATTGTATTCTGGCTATTGGAGGAGGCTCTGCACTGGATTGTGCAAAGGCGATTCTGTTGTTTTATGAGTTTCCGTACCTGACCTTTGAAAATGTTTTGGAGTATAACTTAAGGGGCGAAATTCCGGCGGAGAGAAAAACTGCTCTCGTCTGTGTTCCATCCACATCAGGAACCGGTTCAGAAGTGACAAGAGGAACGGTTATTACGGATACAAAGAAGGAACTGAAGGTTCCGATCATGACAGATTGCCTTCGTCCGGATATCGCTATTTTAGATGCGGATATTGTAATGACTATGCCAAAGAATGTGGCGGCTGAGACAGGAATGGATGCTTTGACTCATGCGATTGAAGCATATACAAATCACAATCTGGATGATTTTGATGAGGGTCTGTGCAGTGCAGCGATTGTCGGAATTTTAAAATGGCTTCCTAAATCTGTTTTGGAGCAGGACAAAGAGGCGAGGGAAAAGGTTCATAATTTTCAGGCTATGGCGGGAATTGGATTTGCGAATGTAGGACTTGGCATGGTACACGGCATAGCACATTCCTTCGGAGCAATTTACAACATGGCCCACGGGCTTACCAATGCAATTATCCTTCCCTATGTTCTGGAATACAACAGACAAAACCCGGTGGTTGAGGAAAAATTGAAGGAGCTTTCCTATCGCTGCCACTGTGAGGATATTGTGAAGGAAATCACCAAAATGAGGGAAGAGCTTGGAATTCCGGCTACATTTAAGGAAGCGGGAATCACAGAAGAGATGTTTCGAGCGAAGCATGAGCTTTTGTTGGAGCATGCGATGCTTGGAGCTACTAAGGTGAATCCGGTGGTGATGACAGAGGAAGAAATGGATAAAATGCTGACCCTGGTATATCAGGGAGAGCTTAATTGAAGCGTTAGGAGGAAAAAGAAATGAGCAGTATGTATGAAAGATGTTGCAAGGTAATGCCTGCAGTAGCAAATCGTGCTACAACCTTGGGAATTGTAGATTCAAAGGGCTGCTATGTGTATACGGAGGATGGACGTAAGGTATTGGATTTTGCCAGTGGAGTGGCAGTGAACAATCTCGGAGCCAGACATCCGGAAGTAATCGAGGCAATTCAAAAGCAACTGGAAACCATGATTCATGTGGGACACAACGTAGTGTATAACGAGTCCTATGTGGCTTTGGCAGAAAAGCTTGTTGAAGTAACCGGAGGAGACACCAAGGTATATTTCAGCAATTCAGGTGCGGAAGCAAATGATGGTGCAATGAAGCTTGCAAAGTATGTGACAAAACGTCCGGGCATTATTGCTTTTCGCAATTCCTTTCACGGAAGAACAATAGGATCGATGTCTGTTACGGGCTCCAGCAGTGCATATCGTAAATTCTATGAGCCCTTGATGCCTTCTGTCTATTGGGCAGAATATGCAAACTGCCATAAGTGTCCTTTCGGTAAGGAAGAGGGCTGCTGCGGCATGGAGTGCTTAAAGCAGTTTGATGAAATTTTTGCAAAGCAGATTGATCCGGAATGCGTTGCGGCAATCATTGTGGAGCCTGTGCAGGGCGAGGGTGGATACATTCCTCCGAAGCCGGAATTTTTAAAAGGACTTCGTGAGATCTGTGACAAGCACGGCATCATGCTCATTTTTGATGAGGTGCAGACCGGTATTGGAAGGACCGGAGAACTGTATGCCTTCCAGACCTTTGGAGTTAAGCCGGATATTTTAACAAGTGCCAAGGCTCTTGGTGGAGGAATTCCGCTTTCTGCAATTATTGCGAAGGCAGAGATTATGGACAAGTGGCCGGCAGGCGCTCATGGAGGTACTTTTGGAGGAAACCCATTGGCATGTGCAGCCGGTTTAAAAACCATTGAAATTATTGAGAGAGACCATCTTTTGGATAATGCAAAAAAGCAGGGAGCTTATATGCGCGAAAAGCTTTTGGAGCTTCAGAAGAAATATCCGGATCGGATTGGAGATGTAAGAGGTGTCGGTCTTATGAATGCGATGGAGCTGGTAACTGCTGATGGAGAGCCGGACGCAGCACTTACAGGTGCTATCAAGGCCAAGGCATTGGAGAAGGATCTGCTTTTGCTTACGTGCGGAAGCGATCATAATGTGGTTCGTTTTATCGCACCGCTTATCGTTACGGAAAAAGAAATCAATTTTGCCATGTCAGTCATTGATGAGGTGATGAAGGAGCTTGTATGAGAACAAAAATCGCAATTATCGGCGTCGGACACGTGGGATCCCATGTGGCGAGTATGCTTATAAGCAGACAGCTTTGTGATGAACTGGTGCTGATTGACAAGGATACAAAAAAGGCATTCGGCCATGCGTGGGATCTAACAGATACAACGGCCTATCGGGGGCATGCCTGTAAAATAAAAGCAGGAGATTATTCAGATATCAAGGATGCGAGTATATTGTTTTTTTGCGCCTGTGGCGGGTATTTTAACGAAAACCGTTTGGAAGAGCTGGATGAGTCTATGGAAATCGTGGACGAGGTTGCACCACAGATTGAGAAAAGCGGGTTCCATGGGATTGTGATTTCCATTACAAATCCCTGCGATCTGGTAGCTTATTATCTGCAGACAAAGCTAAGCGCAACAGTGATTGGATCCGGCACAATTTTGGATTCAGGCAGATTTCGAACCTATATTGCAGATGCTCTGGACGTAGATGTAAAAAGTGTGGATGCCTACTGCTTCGGAGAGCATGGAGATAGTCAGGTGCCGGTCTGGAGTCAGGTTCGCATCGGAGGAAAGCTACTTCCGGCTGCTTTGCAGGAGCTTGGAAAAGAGGAAAGCTTTTCCTTTACGGATATTGAGGAGAAGACCATATTTGCAGGAGCGAGGATCGCAGGAGCCAAAGAATGTACCGAATTTGGAATCGGTTTGGCTGCCAGTGAGCTGGCAGGAGCAATTTTACATGATGAAATGTGCGTTTTACCATGCTCTACTCTCTTAAAGGGTGAATATGGAGAGGAGGGGCTTTATGCAAGCGTCCCCTGTCTGGTTGGAGACGGTGGAGTAAAGCAGGTGTGGTCCCTGGAGCTAAACGAGGAGGAATCCCGGCGATTCCATAATAGTTGCAGCATAATGAAACGCTACATTGCTGAAAAAATGTCGTGTGACAGGTAAAAAAGGAGGAGCGCCATGGCAACATTACAGATGTATATGGACCAAAGCAGAATTGACAATATGTTTGAATCAGAGGTTTACGAGGAAGTCTGGGGCAAACAGTTCGGCGTGGATAATTCTGTAGGAAAAATCCGTAAGATTTTATTACATTGTCCGGGAGAAGAGATTAAACAGCTGTCCCAGGGATCCTATGAGGAAGAAGCGGGAGCGCGGATCTTAAAGGGTAAGAACGGACGAATTCGCAATTATTGGAAGGATGAAAAGCTTCCGGACTTAGATTTGTTAAAGGAGCAGCATCATGCGATGGCACAGCTTCTTGAAAAGGAGGGAATAGAAATCCATTATCTGGTTGATCCCACCAATTACTGGACAAATCTGACCTTTACAAGGGATGTTGCCCTCATGACACCAAAGGGTGCGATTCTGACACGATTTGCAATGTATTTCCATCAGGGAGATACTTATTATACGCAGAAATTTTTGGCAGAGCAGAACATACCAATCCTTGGAGCAATTCAGGGAAAAGGAACCATTGAGGGTGGATCCTTCTCCATGCTGGATCCTCACACTGCAATTATTGGGCGTTCCGTTCGCATCAATGATGAAGGAATTGCGCAGCTTCGTACGCTATTGTCCTATCAGGGAATTGATCTGATCGTGATTGATATGCCGGCCTATTATATCCATCTGGACGAAGCGTTTGTTCCGGTAGATAAAAATAAGCTGCTGGTCAGCACCTTTATTCTGCCGCACTGGTTTTTGCATATGCTACAGGAAAGAGGCTATGAGCTGATAGAGACGGACAGAGATGATCCAATGCTGACCAACAACTGTATTGCTTTGGAACCGGGAAAGGTATTGTTCTCCGCAAAGGGAGTAAGAACCATGAAAAATCTGGAAAAAGCGGGAATAGATGTTGTTCCGGTAGACATATCCGAAATTAATAAATTGGGTGGCGGAATCCATTGTTCTACACTACCTTTACTTCGAGATTCCATATAAGGAGGTGGCCATATGGACGAAAAGAAATATGTAATTACCATATCAAGACAATTCGGAAGCCTTGGAAGGCCCATTGCAAAAAAGCTGGCTGAGCGCCTCGGCATCGCGTACTACGACAGAGAAATCGTGGATCGAACAGCGAAAGAAATGAATATGACAGTTTCTGAAATTGTAGAGCTGGAGGAGTCGGTAAAGGGTGGTTTCTTTCAGATGAAATATCCGCTTGGACTTGGTACTTCAGCCGTGCGTGATCGTATTTTTGAAAATCAAAAGCGCATCATCAAGGAGCTTGCGGAGAAAGAATCCTGTATCATTGTGGGAAGATGTGCGGATTCTATTCTGTATGAATATGAAAATACGTTACATATCTATATCTACGCTCCGGAGGATAAGCGTTTTGAGGTATGCAAAAAAGATTTTGGAATGGATCCGATAGAGGCAAAGCGTATGATGGTTGAGGTTGATAAGGCAAGAGAACGCTATCATATGGAATACGCGGGATTTTTGCCGAGTGATGCCCGGTACAAGGACCTGCTGATTGATTCTAGTGTACTTGGCATAGACAAGACGGTAGACCTGATTGAGAATTACGTAAAGCTGTTCTTAAGCACCGAACCGCAAAAGAAAATCAAAAAATGTATACAATTTTAAGAAAATGAAACTTGTGTGTTGACATGATATTCTGAATATGCTAGTATATGCCACATACAAACAAATGAATACGGTATACAAAAACAAAGGCGTTTCTTCAAATGAAGGAGCGCCTTTTGCCATGTAAAGAAGGAGAGAACTATGCAAGAAGATAGAGATGTAATTATTTCAGTACAAAACTTATCGAAAAGTTACAGTACCCTTGCGGTTCTAAAGGATATTAACCTTGAGGTCAAAAGAGGTGAGGTAATTGCAGTCATCGGCCCTTCCGGATCGGGAAAAAGTACCATGCTTCGATGCCTGAACGCGCTTGAGACAAAGAGTGGTGGAGAAATTTATTATAAGGGTGAACCTATTTCCAAGAGAAAGAAATACTTTTCTCTCAGAGAAGAAGTGGGAATGGTATTCCAGCATTTCAACCTGTTTCCTCACATGACAGTATTGGAAAACGTGGTATATGCACCAGTCAAGGTAAAGAAAAGAGCGAAGGATGCCATTGAGATGGAAGCCATGAATCTGTTAGAAGCAGTTGGCCTGGAAGAAAAGAAGGATGTGTATCCGGATATGTTATCCGGTGGACAAAAGCAAAGAGTGGCGATTGCCAGAGCACTTGCAATGCAGCCGGAGGTTTTGCTTTTTGACGAGCCTACTTCAGCATTGGATCCCGAGATGGTTGGTGAAGTACTTGCCGTTATGAAGAGTCTGGCTAAGACGGGAATGACGATGATCATTGTCACTCATGAGATGGGATTCGCAAGAGAGGTTGCAGATCGGGTGATTTTCATGGATGAGGGATACATCATGGAGGAAGGAACTCCGGAGGATGTCTTTGAAAATACACAAAACCCAAGAGTGAAAGCATTCCTCAGCAAAATGCTATAAGGAGGATTGGTTATGGCAACAATCGGAAAAATACTGGTGAAATACAGAATGCTATTCATTGGAGGTGCAAAAATCACCTTAATTGTATCCATTCTTACGATTATCTTCGGAACAATTCTCGGAATTATGATGGCATTCATGAAAATGAGTAAGGTCAAGCCCGTTCGGTGGTTTGCAAATGCATATGTGGAATTTATACGAGGAACGCCGGTTCTGGTTCAAATCTCTTTGGTCTTCTATGGACTGCCAATGATGGGAATTCATATTCCAAGCATCATGGTTGGAGGAACAGATATTTCAAGACTAGCCGCCGGAATCATTGCTCTTACAATTAATACTACTGCTTATGTATGTGAGATTGTACGAGGAGGTATTCTTTCCGTAGACAGAGGACAGACGGAAGGCGCACTGGCACTAGGAATGAGTAATGCCAGAGCACTGATTTGTATTGTACTTCCACAGGCAATGAAGAATATTCTTCCATCTATGGGCAATGAGTTTATTACGATTATCAAAACATCTTCTCAGGTTTCCGTAATTGGTATCGGAGAATTGATGTATGCCGCAGAAACGATTCGTGGAATCAGCTTTGAACCAATGGCTCCACTTATTATTGTGGCACTGATATACTTTTTGATTACTTCCGTATTCTCTTTTGTACTAAAGAGAATCGAGAAGCGAATGGCACGCAGCACACAGCGTGCGTAGCATAAAGCGCTTTTGCAGGAAACTGCTTAAGTAATATATAGAAAAGAGAGGAAAAAATTATGAAAAGACGAGTTTTAGCAATGGCAATGACAATGGTAATGGGTGTGATGATGCTCGTTGGCTGTGGCGCAGAGAGTGCCGCTGCACCAGAGAAAACGACAGCACCTGAGACAGAAGTAGCAGCAGCAACCGAAGCTGCGACAGAAGTAGCAACAGAAGCTACAGAAGAGGCTGGACCGATTCTTTCAAAGATCAAAGAGTCCGGAAAACTTGTAGTTGGTACAGCATCTGGATATCCTCCATATGAGTTTGTAGATATCACTTCTGCAGATCAGGCTGTAATCGGAGTTGATATGGAGCTTGCACAGGCAATTGCAGATGAGCTTGGTGTTGAGCTTGAGATTCAGGATATGACTTTCTCAGCACTTCTTGCATCAATTCCGGCAGGAAATATTGATATGGCAATCGCAGGTGTATCACCAACTGATGAAAGAAAAGAGACCATGGACTTTTCCGACAGCTATCTGTTTGCAGAGCAGGCTGTCATTATCAACAAGGCAGACGCAGATAAGTATGCGACCTTTGATGATTTAAAGGGTGCAACACTTGCAGCACAGAAGTCTACAACACAGGAAAAACTGATTCAGGAATTACTTCCTGACAATCCACTTGTTTCATTGGATCATGTTCCAGAGTGCATTCTTGAGCTTAAGAACGGAAAGGTAGATGGAGTAGTTGTTGAGAGTATTGTAGGACAGCAGTACATTCTTGCAGACGATACACTTCAGTTTGCAGATGCAAGCTTCGATAGAAAGAAAGAGTCCGCAATTGTTGTAGATAAAGGAAATGAAGATCTTCTTGAAATCGTAAACAAGGTCATCAAGGAGAACCAGGATGCCGGAAACTTTGATGCATGGGTTACCAAATACAGTGAGATTATTGTAAAGAATTCACAAAATGACTAAAATCGTGATTACTGACTATCCCAGGGTTTTAAATCGGGATTTAGAATACGAGAAAAATCGAATAGCCACAGTCCAAAAGAACGCAGAGATTGTAATAGTACCATTCGAAGATCATGATACGTGGCTTACGCAGGTGCAGGATGCAACCGCACTTCTTACCGCTTTTTTGCCAATTGACAAAGACATCATGGATGCAATACCGAATTTAAAATGCATTGCGTTAAATGCGTCAGGCTATGACAATGTAGATGTAAAGGAAGCTACAAAGCGTGGAATTGCAGTAATTCCCATTGAGGAATACTGTACCGAAGAGGTGGCGGAGCATACCATTGCACTGCTCCTTGCTCTTTCAAGAGGGCTGAAGCATTATGAGCATGATATTGACGATCTGCATATATGGCAGTATTCCAGCTTAAGTGGTCTGCATAGAATTTGTGGGCAGAAGCTTGGAATTGCGGGCTTTGGAAAAATCGGAAAGTGTGTTGGAAAAACAGCACATGCCCTGGGAATGGAGATTTTAGTTTATTCCCCGACGGGAAAAACAGTAAACACGGAGCCATACCCGGTAACGTTTGTATCAAAAGAAGTTCTGTTTGCAGAGAGCGATGTTATCACAAATCACATGGCTGTTGATGCACATACAGCTCCGTTTTTCGATGAAGCCGCTTTTCGCTCCATGAAGAAGCAGCCACTTTTCCTAAATGTGGGAAGAGGAGCAGCAGTAGATGAAGCCGCTCTGATTCAGGCACTGGATATGGGATGGATAAAAGGAGCAGGATTGGATGTTTTATCTTCCGAGAAGCCGGAGCTTAACCTCAATCCGTTGGTAGGACGGGAAAATGTTATTATGACTCCCCATAGCGCATTTTATTCCGAGGAATCTCTGCGACTGCTTCAGGATATCTCCTGTGACAATGTTTCTTATTTCTTAAATGGAGAATATGAAAAGGTGCATCGCATTATAAACGATTGCCATTGACAAAGTCGTGGTAGAGAGATTATAATACAAGCTAATTGAAGCAGAAACAGCAATGATGGGAACAAGTACAGATTTGTGAAACATACAGAAAGTTACCGGTTGATGAGAGGTGCATGGGAAGCAAGCTTGGAATACATCCCGGAGCTTTGCACCGAACAATTTTTTAGTAGGCTGCAACGGAGTGGCGCACGTTATAGAGGCTTAGGTCTTATCGGAGACTTACAGAGGCAGATTATGTGAGTAGTCTGCAAATTAAGGTGGTAACACGAGATATCCCCCTCGTCCTTAAATGGACGAGGGGATTTTTTATTTTCGAGACAGGAGGACATCAATATGACAGTATATGATGAATTGGTTGCCCGTGGACTTATCGCACAGGTAACAGACGAGGCAGAAATCAAAGAACTTATTAACAATGGAAAGGCCGTATTCTACATCGGCTTTGATCCAACCGCAGACAGCCTTCATGTAGGCCATTTTATGGCACTTTGTTTAATGAAGCGTCTCCAGATGGCAGGAAATAAGCCAATCGCACTGATTGGCGGAGGTACCGCTATGATTGGAGACCCATCCGGACGTTCCGATATGCGTCAGATGATGACAAAAGAAACCATTCAGCACAATGTTGACTGCTTCAAGAAGCAGATGAGCCGCTTCATCGATTTTTCAGATGATAAGGCAATGCTTGTCAACAATGCGGACTGGCTGCTTGATCTGAACTATGTAGAAGTGCTCCGTGACATCGGACCTCACTTTTCCGTAAACCGTATGCTTACCGCCGAGTGCTATAAGCAGCGTATGGAAAAAGGTCTCAGCTTCTTAGAGTTTAACTACATGATCATGCAAAGCTTCGACTTCTACACCTTATTCCAGAAGTACGGATGTAACATGCAGTTTGGTGGAGACGATCAGTGGAGCAACATGCTCGGCGGTACGGAGCTGATCCGTCGTAAGCTTGGAAAAGATGCTTATGCCATGACAATCAACCTTCTTTTAAATTCAGAAGGAAAGAAGATGGGAAAGACACAGTCCGGAGCCGTTTGGCTTGATCCAAATAAGACTTCTCCGTTCGAATTTTTCCAGTACTGGAGAAACGTTGCAGATTCGGATGTCCTTAAGTGCATCCGTATGTTGACCTTCCTTCCGCTTGAGGAGATTGAGGCAATGGATTCCTGGGAAGGCGCACAGCTGAATCAGGCAAAAGAGATCCTAGCCTTCGAGCTTACAAAGCTTGTTCACGGAGAGGAAGAGGCTGCGAAAGCAAGAGAAGCATCCCATGCACTTTTTGCAGGGGGTGGAGATCACGCAAATATGCCGACGGTAGAGATTACAGAAGAGGATCTGGTAGATGGAACCATCGATATTATGGGACTTCTTGTAAAGACCGAGCTCTGTGAATCCCGCGGAGATGCCAGAAGAAATGTGCAGCAGGGTGGTGTAACCGTTGCCGATGAAAAGATAACGGATATCACAACCAAGTACACGCTGGACGCATTTGCAGGAGACGGACTGGTAGTTAAGCGCGGAAAAAAGAAATTTGTGAAAGTAATTGCAAAATAAAACTCCATTTTTGAATTTGTTTTTGAAAATGAATTTTGCTATTCGAATCAGAACGTTTAAAAAGCGTCGGCACTTAATGAGCAATTCATTGCGAATTTAGTACCGCTACGCTTTTTACAAACGAGAGTGGGTTCTGATTCGAATATGCAAATTCATTCAAAAAACAAATCCAAAATGGAGTTCTTTTTTATCGATTCATAATTGCGATATCGATAGTTCTTGCGATAACTCCGAAAGCCATCGATTCATATTCAGACCATTGCTGTCTGGCATTTTTTCGCGCGAACATCAGGTATCCGCTGGCGTTGGTCAGATGATAAAAGATAGCGGATTGTACATTCCGCTGCTTTAATTCTTTTGCCACTGCCAGACATTTTCCTTCAATTATGGTGTAGTTGTTCATAAAAAACATACCATTTTGGTCAAAGCATTTCACAAAATCATCATCCAGATAGAATGCATGAACCGCAGATATATCATAGCTAGTTCCTTCCGGAGTCCATTGTAAAACGAAAGCATTTTCTTCCGAAACGTACAAAATTTCCTGAAGGTCAAATGCTAAGCCAATCTCCCGAAACATAACTTCATTGGTAACTATCTTACGGAGCAGGTAGTCATCGATCATCCTCTGTAAAACACCGATCTTATTGTTTTTGAATTGTTCTGCATCAATATCCTGTGGTTTGGCATGAAGGGAGTCCATTTCTTTTTGATTATCATGAAGACCCGGGGTGTAGATGACATATCGGTTTTTTCCCTTTTCTTTTGCAAGATAAAGCATTCGGTCAGATACTTCAAATACTTCTTCGAAGGTAGAGCCCTGATCCGGATAACAGGAGATACCGATAGAGCAGGTGGTGACGATATTGTCTCCCTTCCCCTTATATGCCCATTCTATATTGGTACGAATGGTCCGAAGTAAATTCCGAAGCTCCGTATAATCTGAAATCTGATCCACAACAATCATCATTTCATCGCCGCCGATTCTTCCCAGCATACCGCGGTTACCAAGAGCATTCTTGATAATCTCACAGGAGAGCTTTAATACTTCATCGCCAAATAAATGGCCGTAAGTGTCGTTTATGATTTTAAAATTGTCAAGATCGATAATTCCGATATAGACCTTTTTGTCTCCGGCAGCATGAATGGTTCTTTTTGCATACTCAGTAATTGCTTTTTTATTTAATGCGTCTATTCCGACATCTTTTTCATAAGCCTCGCCAAGAAGTGCGGGGCTGCCTTGTGCATGGGGAATGATACATCCCAGAACAATCTGGGTTTGCCCATGAACCATATTGCATTTAAAGGTAAACAGACTTTCCTTGCCTTGTTCGGAAAACATATTGGTTAAGATGTCGTAGGTTCCGCTTCTTCCGGCCTCTAAATCATCGCTAAACTCGAAAAGAGCAGGAATATCCTGTTTGGCAACCCGGTTTTCCAAGCAAAATTGCTTCCACTTTGTGATGTTTCCGCTAAAAAAACTGATATGGTGATTATCCTGTTGCATGAATATGTCAAGATAATCCGCATTTCTGTCATAGCAGAGCAAAATTCCCTGAAGCATTTGCAAATACGCGTCATTGTAAGATACCTTTTCCATCAGCAGGTTCATGTAATCGGACTGAAGAAGCCAGTCCGAGAGAAGAAGCGTCATCATATTCTGACCATTGACTTCAAACTGCTCCTTTTCTGCAATGATCATGAACCACCGATAGGTGTTATCCTGACAAAGCATACGAATGGCAGAAGTATTGTTGTTGCCATCCCTTTTTACAGAATTTAAGAGTTCATTTAATCGTGGCAGGTCATCTGCATGTACGCAGTCCGAAAGCGGTGCATACATATCCAGTTTTAAATGGTTATACAGTTCGCAATCTTCTTTAAAAAGGTAAAGATTCTCATCAATGGTAATCTTTCCTTCAAAAAACTCACCCATACAAATCTCCTCTGTTGTTCCCCGGTCACAATACCTTCCTAATATAATTACATATTACCACGTGTGCGACATTTTTACTATCGAAACATTACAAAATTCGCATTTACGATAACACATTGACGAGAGAGTGTGATATGATAAAATAGAAAATATTTATTAATACAGAAAAAGGAGAAAAAGATGGATTACGAAACATTTTATGAGGCATTTTCAACAGGAACATCTCTTGTTTCCAATGTGATATCCCTTGCGACTTCCATTCTTACAATCATTGCGTTGTGGAAGATCTACGCAAAGGCAAATGAACCGGGATGGGCGGCATTGATACCATATTATAATCAGTATGTTTTATACAAGATTTCCGGGAAAAAGAAATTATTCTGGGCATATCTTGGAATATCTATTGCAGTTATCATTCTCTATATCGTACTATTTGTAGCTTTATTTGGATTTATTGGAACCGGTCTGACTCCCCATTACAACAATGATGAATTTGCAGGTTATGCTGCTGCGTTTGTCCTTTGTCTGATAGGTATTTTTGCATGTGCAATTGCAGCTTTAATCATTAAAATTTTTCAGTGCATCGGACTGGTAAAGAATTTTGGATTGAGTGGCGGATATACGGTTGGACTTATTTTTGTTCCGGTTGTCTTCTACTGTATTATTGCCTTTAGCAATAAAATCCAATATGTGGGAGAAGGAGGCTTCTATGGCGGGCCAAACGGATACGGACCGAATGGATACGGGCCGAACGGGCAGATGCCATATGGTCAGCCACCGGTATATATGAATCCCTATACAGGTCAGCCTCAGCAGGGGTATCCGCAGAATCCATATGGAGGCCAGCCACAGAACTTCGGGCAGAATCCATACGGAGGTCAGCCCCAGAGCTTCGAACAGAATCCATACGGAGGTCAGCCCCAGAGCTTCGAACAGAATCCATACGGAGGTCAGCCCCAGAGCTTTGAACAGAATCCATACGGAGGCCAGCCCCAGAACTTTGAGCAGAATCCATATGGAAATCAGGAGCAGTAATTTTCGGATAAAAACAGAAAAAAAGTTAGCCTTGACTTACCAATGGGGACTTTGATATAGTAATCACAACTTAAAAACAAATCATCCGTGAGGGAGTAGTTCGCGTAAGATGCGTGATTTGTCAACAGTCCCGGTTCACTAAATGAATCTGGCAAATCTTAAAGAATGAGACTCATGTATGCCTAATGAAAAATGGGCATACGTGGGTTTTTTTATTTGCCCCGGATGAACAAATTTTATAGGATGCTGGAGGAAGAAAAATGGCAGATTTTATTAATCAGGCACCAATCATTCTGGTGGCACTTTTACTGGTAGTGGGTTTTGTCCTTTTAATTAAAGGCGCGGATTATTTTGTGGAAGGAAGCTCAAGTGTAGCAAAGCGTTTTCATGTACCGGCGGTGATTATAGGTCTTACCGTTGTTGCGATGGGAACCTCGCTTCCCGAAACTGCGGTTAGTGTAACTGCATCCATTACAAACAATAACGAGCTTGCAGTCAGCAATGCAATCGGCTCAAATATTTTTAATCTGATGGTGGTGATTGGCGTATGTGCTTTGATGCAGGTGGTTCCGGTAGGAAAGGATACTATTAAAAGAGACATTCCTTTTTCTGCAATCTGTGCACTTCTTTTATTAGGACTTGGAATCTGCGCAATCGGAGATGCCTCCGGAATGACCCTGGGGCATCTGGATGGAGTAATTCTTTTAGTACTTTTTGTATGCTATATCGTTTCTTTAATCCGAAGAACCTTAAAAGCCCAGAAGGCAGGAGAAGCAGTGGATGTGGAAGGCGGATCGGATGAGGAAATCAAGCTCTTATCCGTACCGAAAAGTTTGCTTTTTATTGTTGGAGGAGCAGCCGCCATCGCTATCGGCGGGGATCTTACAGTTGACACCGCAAGCCGGATTGCGTTAGATCTTGGAATGAGCCAGACACTGGTAGGACTGACAATCGTATCCATCGGAACATCTCTTCCGGAGCTTGTTACTTCTATTGTAGCGGCAAGAAAGAAGGAAATCGGAATGGCACTCGGAAATGCCATTGGATCCAATGTGTTTAATATCCTTATGGTTCTTGGTATTGCATCGGCCATCAGTCCGATTGCATTTATCACAGAGAATGTAATTGATATCGCAATTTTGCTGGTATTTACACTTGTTGTATGGATTTTTGCGGCTACAAAGAAGCAGCTCAACAAGCTTGAGGGAGCATTGATGCTTCTTATGTATGCTGCATATGCTGTGTATATTTTCATAAGATAAGAACAGCGAAAGGAGTAGAAAAAGATGTTATTATTCTTGAAGGTTCTGTTGACGGAATTCATTGCTGAGATGGGGGATAAGACACAGCTCATGCTTGTGGCACTTACTTCAAAGTATAAGCTTCGTGATATCATCCTTGGAACGGCGGCCGCGATTCTGGTATTGAATGGCATGGCGGTACTTGCAGGAGGTCTGGTGGGGTCCTTGATACCGGATTGGATTATTAAAATTATTGCAGCACTGGCATTTATGTATTTTGCGGTAACCTCACTGATGAAGGATGACGAGGAAGAGGAAGAAGTAAAAGAAAAAAAGATCAAATTTGCACCGCTTGCAGTGGCATGTACATTTTTTGTAGCAGAGCTTGGAGATAAGACCCAGCTTACCGCCATTGCATTTGGGGCAAATGAAGGCTTAAATGCAGCAATTATTGTTTGGCTTGGCTGCTCCATCGGACTTTTCGCAGCGGATATGATTGGAATGCTTGTGGGATATCTGCTGAAAAGCAAGACTCCGGATGGATTTTTAAATACCTTAGCTTTCGTAATTTTTGCAATCTTTGGAGTGTTTACCCTTCGCCAGGGACTGTTGCTTCCAAGCTGCCCGGTTCCGGGAGCCTATGCACATCCGATTATTATTGCAATAGCAGTTATTTTTGGATTGATCTGTCTGGCAGTATTTTTAAAACAAAGAAAAGCTTCGAAATAATGAAAAAAGAAAACAGTCATTTTGACGGGAAGTCAGAATGGCTGTTTTTTTGCATATAAAAACTCCCATTTCGGAATTGTGTTCCTGAATGAATTTGCATATTCGAATCAAAACCCACTCTCGTTTGTAAAAAGCGTAGCGGTACTAAATTCGTAAGTGTTTGCTCATTAAGTACCGACGCTTTTTAAACGTTCTGATTCGAATAGCAAAATTCATTCTCAGGAAGACAATTCCGAAATGGAATTATAAAAAAGTTCTTGCAATACAATTCTATATGATGTATTATTGCGTAAAAGGTAATATAGTTTTAAAAACTACATATAATATTTTTAGATTCTATTATTTACGGTTTTGAATTTTATAGAATTTTTTAGAATGGAGGACTTATCATTATGAGAACAGCAGAATGTGTTAACAGACAGTTTAAATTCAAAGATCCGGGTAGTGCCATCACTCACCTGATCGGTATGATTATGGCAATTTTTGCAGCAACACCACTCATTATCCGAGCATCATCTGCCCGGGATGCCATACATGTGATTTCCCTTACGATCTATATTGTGAGTATGATCCTGCTCTATGGAGCAAGTACCCTCTATCACACCTTTGATTTATCAGAAAAAGAAAATATGATTTTGAAGAAGCTGGATCATTGCATGATTTTTGTAATGATTGCAGGCTCCTATACTCCGGTATGTCTGATTGTGCTTCATGGACATGTGGGATATGCAATGTTTGCACTGGTCTGGGGAATTGCCCTTTGCGGCATCATCTTTAAATTGTGCTGGGTTACCTGCCCGAAATGGGTATCTTCCACACTGTATATCGTCATGGGATGGATATGCGTCCTTGCTTTTACCCAGATTATTCATGCGCTTCCGCTGGCGGCATTTATCTGGCTTCTTGCCGGTGGAATCATCTATACGATCGGAGGCGTCATTTATGCACTAAAGCTTTCGATTTTTAACTCCAGACACCAAAATTTCGGCTCCCATGAAATCTTCCATCTGTTTATCATGGCAGGCAGCATCTGTCATTTTGTCGTGATGTATCAGTATGTTGCTGTTTTTCCAATTGCATAAGAGAGAAAAAGTCCCGCAACCCTGATGAAGGATTTGCGGGATCTTTTTATTTCCAGTATAAGTCAACTTTTTTTATTGCATCGGATTCTTTCAAATCGAAATCTCGTATCACATTTTCGATTGCATCTAAACGGGAACCACCCATAGACTGGCAAAGCTTTACCACGCTCTGAATACCTCTCTCAACACCCTTTTCAAAATATTCTCTAGCAACAGAAGCCTCATGATTTTTTCGAATCGTCTCTTCGTCAAATAAAGTCATCATAATATTAGAAACCTCCTGCTTATGTTCTTCCAAATATTCTCTTAAGATATTCGATTCCTTATAGATATGGATTGTCTTGGAAACAGCCCTTTGGTTCGGTTATGCTCTATTTTTCTGTCCAGTACTTTTGAACAATTTCTGTAGCTGCATCTTTTGATCGATGGTAGCGGGTTATAACATTCTCGGTGGCATCAGAGAAAGAGCCTCCCATGGATTGGCAAAGTTCAACCAAATTTTTTATACCAATTTCTTCATATTCTCTAGCAACAGAAGCCTCATGATTTTTTCGAATTGTCTCTTCATCAAATAAAGTCATCATAATATTAGAAACCTCCTGTTCACGTTCTTCCAAATATTCTCTTAAAATATTCTCATGGGTAACATCTGTAAGATCATCCTCTGTTGCGGTAGTATCCTCTGGATGAAGCACCTGATACATCTGAAGAAGATACTTGGAAATTGTAAACAAATCTGTAAATACACTTGCCTTGATGGTATATCTCGCAAGGGTCTCTTCCGTAGAATTACTCAATCATCTACCTCCATTATATGAAATTTTGGGAAAACAAACAATTGCAAATGTTTTTGACTTTCACAATTGAAAAAGTTCTGGATATACATAAAGGGAAAACTTGCCGGAACAGGCAATGAGTTGTAAACGCACTTGTAAAATGCGCTCCCGGATATGTGAAGTTAGTGTAACAAAAAGTGTGGAGGAAAACAAGACAATCTGCGACGCGAAGTGCGGTTTTTTAGTGCTTTTTTAGTCTATTGATTAATGTTAAAACGAGAAAAACATCATCATCACTTAATGCCTGAATCTCATCTATTGCCTTGCATATTAATGCAGGGTTGTCATGCTTGGTATCAAAAAATTCCGATGGAGTAATTCCAAAATAATCACAGATATAAAAAAACTCGCTCATAGATGGAAGCGACTTTCCGGAAGAAATGTTGTAAACATACCCACGGCTATGTCCTAAATCATAGCTCATCTGATATTCTGATACACCTTTTTGAAGTCTTAATTGTGTAATTCGATTTCTAACAAACTCTTCCATGATATTCTCCTCTCTTATGCGACATATTGTATACGTCAAAAGAGTAGTACTATTCCAATTAAAAATGATGTTATGTATTTTAAAAACATTTAGAAAATGTTATAATCGTTTTTGAGAAGATAAAGCAACGAAAAATGTCATCAATAAATTGTTTTTTGAGAAAATGAGATAATGCTATTTGGGCAAAGGAGAGACAAGAGAAGTTTTCATCCGGGCAGGGGAGCCTATGAACCTAGGCGTTTATGAAAAGGAAGATGCGCTGGCCTATCTGAGAGATGTAATGTCAACGATTGTATATGACATTGTGGAGGAACATACTGCACCGGTGAAACGATCTGAACTGAAGGCAGAGTGTTATAGGGATTTTTTGGAGCTGCGCAAGGCTGTTTATGAATGCCAGAAATGGTATGACGATGTGTGGGATGAGGAA
>JBJENM010000059.1:0-15495 GCA_051880175.1 Agathobacter sp.
TTTTAGGTGTCGCATATATCGGATTACAGCTGATTTACGGTATAAAATATCATATAGAGCCTTATCGTTATCTTACGAATATCATTGCGGGGATTCTACTGTATACCGTGCTCACTTTACTCGCTCATTATCCGGAGCGGGTACACAGACTCCCGGCGGAAGCCTTCACTCCCGATATCCGCAGACTGACCATCTGGATGCTTCGATGGATCAAGTTTGTCTTCATTGCCAGTCTTTTAGTTCCCTGCATTTTTGATGTGTTTGGAATACAGATCCGGGATACCTCCTGCCTGTTTGTAATCGGGCTGATTATTCTGATTCTTGTATTCTACGAATACCGCATCATACGGATTCTAAAGAAACGGAAGTAGAAGAATACCATTTCAAAAATACGAACATGAAAAAGGAGATTCATATGGAAAAGCATGTAACTTACAAAACAAAGGGTGTATGTTCCCAGCAGATTGACTTTGACCTTGTTGATGGAATCGTCCACAATGTAAAATTTACCGGTGGATGCCGCGGCAATACACAGGGCGTTGCAAGACTTGCAGAGGGAATGAGTGCAGAAGAGATTATAAAGAGATGCAAGGGCATTGAATGCCGCGGAGATAATTCCTGTCCGAACCAATTCGCCCTTGCACTGGAGCAGAATCTATAATTGTATGATTTTGACGTATAAATTTTATGTTCTGCCTAAAATTGATGGAAAAATGCAGATTTTTGGCACTTTTTAGGGACGATTGTATGATTTGGCCAGGTGAATTTTTATCTATACCTAAGAATTGGCGTTTCCTTAGGTACACAACAAAATCAAAGTCGCTAAATCATACAATTGACCGCAAAAATACGGTTTTTTAGCGGTTTTTTTGCGAAAATTAGGTATACAGAAATTTTAATAGCTCAAAATAGGAAAAAATGGAGTTGCAGCCAAGCAACTCCATTTTTTGCTACTCCCATTTTGAATTTGTGTTACAACATTTTCCCAAATAAAAGCATTCTTAACATATCTTACTGCACATTTTCCAATTCATCCATCCAGATTCTGCCGCTGGCATCCGATGGCATACGAAGATCTCCACGCGGCGATACCGCAACAGTTCCAACCTTCGGTCCGTCCGGCAGGCAGGATCGTTTGAACTGCTGAGCAAAAAATCTTCGATAAAAATTCTTAAGCCATTTCAAAATAAACGCATCCTCATATTTACCGGCAAATGCAATTTTTGCAAGACGATAAATTTTCTTTGGAGCAAATCCGAAACGAAGCATATTGTATAAGAAAAAGTCGTGAAGCTCATAAGGCCCCACCAGATCTTCGGTTTTCTGTGAGATTTTTCCATCCTCCGGTGGCAAAAGCTCCGGTGATACCGGAGTGTCCAGCACATCCAAAAGCACCTTTTTCAGCGCCTCGTCCTGACAAGTATCCGCATAGAAACGCACCAGGTGGCGAACCAGGGTTTTGGGCACGGAGGAGTTTACCGCATACATGGACATGTGATCTCCGTTGTAGGTGGCCCATCCAAGAGCAAGCTCTGAAAGGTCTCCGGTTCCGATGACCATTCCACCGGTCTTGTTGGCAATATCCATAAGAATCTGGGTGCGCTCTCTTGCCTGTCCATTCTCGTAGGTCACATCATGAATGGCTGCATCATGCTCGATGTCCCTGAAATGAACATTTACAGCATCTTTGATATCAACCTCCTTAAAGGTTGCCTTTAAGGATTGAATCAGGCTTACCGCATTGTCATAGGTGCGGTCCGTCGTTCCGAATCCCGGCATGGTTACTGCCACAATATCCCCATGGTCCTTGCCAAGTAAATCAAAGGCACGCACCGTCACCAAAAGCGCCAGGGTAGAATCCAGTCCGCCGGAAATCCCCACCACCGCGGTTTTGGAGTTGGTATGCTCCAGTCGTTTCTTTAGTCCCATAGCCTGAATGTTTAAGATTTCTTCGCAGCGCTCGCTACGCTTTTCCTTATCCTTTGGCACAAATGGCGCCGGGTCCACAAACCGGGTCAGCTTGGTATCCTCGATTTCCAGTTCAAAAGGAATTCCAATATGAGTATCCACCGTCTCAAAGGTGGTCATCCTTCTTCGGTCCGCTTCCAGACGCTCCACATCCAGCTCCGCAAAAACCACGCCTTCTGTAAAACGTTTGGACTCCGCCAGTATATGTCCGTTTTCCGCAATCAGGTCATGTCCGGAATATACCACATCCTGTGTGGATTCCCCGTCTCCTGCGGATGCATAGATATATCCGCAAACCAGCCGGGCGGACTGTCCTTTTACAAGCTCTCTTCGATAAGCTGCTTTTCCTGTCGTCTCATCCGATGCGGAAAGATTTACAATCACGGTAGCCCCCGCCATTGCATGGCGGATGCTTGGAGGCTGCAGGGTCCAGAGATCCTCGCACAGCTCCGCCGACAGCTTCAGCTTTGGATAATTCTTACAGTAAAAAATCAGATCGGTCTGTACCGGCACAATGCTTCCGTCCGGCAGAATCTCATCACAGTCCAGCTTCCCACCGGATACAAAATGTCTTGCTTCATAGAATTCATTGTAGTTCGGAAGATAGGTTTTCGGCACCAGGCCAAGGACCTCTCCCTTGCACACAACAGCAGCCACATTGTACAGCTTTCCATTGATTTCATAGGGAAGCCCCACAAAATAGACCGCATCATAAGAGGCGCTTGCCTCTTTGATCAGCATGAGCTCTTCTTTTGCCGAGGTGACTAATTTTTCCTGTAAAAACAAATCGTTACAGGTATAGCCTGTGATGCATAACTCCGGAAAAACCACTACCTTTGCACCGGCTTCTGCCGTCTGCTTCATATACTTTCGAATCAATTGTCCGTTATATGTGGTATCAGCAACCTTTATTTTGGGTGTAACCGCTGCTACCTTTACAAATCCGTCTCTCAACCTCGAATCTCCTTTAACTCATCAATGCCAAACTGATACGCCTTATTACAGAACTGACATTTTACTTCGATACTCTCCCCATCATTTATGATATCATCCAGGTCCTTTTTGCTGATGGTTGCAAGGGCACGGGATACTTTTTCCTTTGAGCAGTCACAGTAAAATGCAGCAGGAATGGTATCCGTTACCACAAGATTCATTTCTCCTAAAATTTCTTCCAGAATTTCCTCCGGAGTAAGGCCCTTTTCCAGCATTTCTGTTACGGAAGAGATTTCTCCGATTCTTTTTTCCAGCTTCTCAATGACATCCTCCGGAGTAAAGGGCATCAGCTGAATAATAAATCCCCCGGCCTGCTTTACCGAGCCATCGGTGTCAATCAGTACACCAAGTCCAACCGCAGAAGGAATCTGCTCTGAGGTTGCAAAATAATAAGTTAGATCCTCAGCGATTTCACCGGTCTGGAGCTGGCATTGTCCCACATAGGGCTCCTTCATTCCAAGATCCTTGATAACGCTTAACACACCAAGATCCAAGGCTCCTCCCACATCAAGCTTTCCGATTTTATTGGGAGGCAGATCTACGTTTGGATTTACCGCAAAGCCTTTGACATTTCCTTTTGAGTCAGCGGTTACCGTAAGTCCCTGTGCCGGTCCGCTGCACTGAATCTGAAGTGTCAGAAGATCCTTCTCCCCCTTCATCATGCTGCCCATCATAGCACCTCCCGTCAAAAGACGGCCAAGCGCCGCAGTCATGGTAGGAGATGTATTGTGATCGATTCTTGCGGTTTCCACCATCTCCTTTGAAGTAATTGCAAATGCGCGAATGCTGCTGTCTGCCGCTGTCGCACGCACAATATAATCTGACATATTTTTATTTCTCCTTTATTTTCTCATCTTTTTTCTTTTCTATTCTTTTCTCGATTGTTTTACGAATTCTGATTTTTTTACCTCTTTTCGGAATTGTGTTCCTGAGAATGAATTTTGCTATTTGAATCAGAACGTTTAAAAAGCGTCGGTACTTAATGAGCAATTTGTTGCGAATTTAGTACCGCTACGCTTTTTACAAACGAGAGTGGGTTCTGATTCAAATATGCAAATTCATTTAAAAACACATTCCGAAATGGGATTTTCTTTTTTACACTCTCTTGCAAGGATCAGCATGCGTTCCGATTCTTCTCCTAAGGGCTCTCCTGTATAGTCATCATACGCAGCAATCCATTCCATCCCGGCTTCTTCAATCAGACGCCTTATCGTGGAAAGGGAATAGCTTTTCTGGTAATGTGTCTCCTGAAACCTGAGAAAACATGGTTCCTTTTCCTCCTGCTTTCGAATAAAAAGCGTCAGATCATATTCATTTATCTGGCTTTCCTCATCATAATAATTTTCCCAGATAAAGCTGCTTTCTTCCCGATTCTCCGCAAATGTATTTTCCGCCAGAAGCTTCTGGTATTTAAATGGGGTATTCATATCAAAAACAAACAGCCCGCCGGGGTCTAAATAATTATTGACCAGTTGAAATACGGTGAAAAGCTCCTCCTCATCCAGAATGTAATTGAAGCTGTCACAACCGCTGTAAACAGCAGAAACCGTCCCGTACAGTTCAAACTCCTGCATATCCTGAAGAAGATACAAAATATCTTTTCTTTCCTTTTTCTCCTCTTCCTTCTGTTCTTCTTCCCTTGCGATATCCAGCATTTCCACTGAATTATCGACGCCGATCATGTCGTACCCTGCGTCTGCAAGAAGCCGTGCCATTTTTCCAGTCCCGCATCCCAGATCAAGAAGAATTCCATCCCGGATTCCATGCTCCCTTAAAAGTTCCACAAGGTACTTGCTCCAGCTTTCGTAGGGAACATTATCCATAAACAAATCATATACCTTTGCAAAGCTTGTATAAGCGTCCATTTTCTACATAAAATCCTTTCATTTCTGCATAAAATATACATGCAAAACCAAGATAATACTATCAACTTTTTATAGGAAAAGCAAGGTTGATTCTTCGGTTCGATTCCATTATACTAATTTTATGAACTAAGGAATTTCGAATAAGAAAGGTTCTTAAGCATGACAGAGAACTACGAGCATTATATCACCCGTAATATCCGTGCCTTTTACCGCAGACGACTGTTTTCGCCCCTTGTCTATCTTGCAATTTTGGTGTTATTATGGTTCATTTTTCCACTGGGAAACATTCTGTTTCCTGTTACCATAACGGAAAACTCCTCCTTTCGGAGCGTATATCAGTCTGACCTGCGATATGCAAAGGCAACCTTTACGGATTTAACCTTTACCGGATATACCAGCAAAAAATATAATAATACTGACGGATACTTTTATTATGGAATCTGGAACGATGAGTGCGTGATTGTGCTTCTTTCCCCAAAGACCTGCGAGGAAGGATTGCCAAACATCGACACCATAACCGTTCATGGAAAAATCGTAAAGAGCAATGATACTTACAAGGCTCTGCTATCCAAGCTTTCCTCAGCCCTTGATTGGACGGAGAGCGGTATTATCAATCAGATGCCGGCATACTACTTCAGTGAACCGGATTACAATACCCTTACAACGATCTTATTATTTATCGTTTATTTCGGTACTATGCTGTATGCCCTTGTCTGTCTCCTTATTTATATGCTATATATTCATGTTCCTCATCTGGCACCGGCCTGCCAAAACCTGGTTGTCTTTGGTCATCCAAAACAGATGTTAGAGGAGGCGGAGGAAGAGCTTGCCACTTTGCCACAGCTTGCAACCGAGGATATGTTCATTACAGAGCATTATTTTATCATGACCTCGCCCTACGGAAATGCCATTGTACCAATTCAGGAAATTTTATGGATTTACAAATATTCCACGTTGCACAAATTCCTTTGGTATCATTTTAGTATTTCCTATACCATGCACATTACCGCAAAGAAGCATTTGTATATCCATTGTCCGAAAAATATCAAGTCGGATATCGATGGTATCATGGATTACCTGGCAGAAGCAAACCACGACATCTTAGTCGGTTTTTCAGAAGAGAATCGGTTAAAGGTAGAAAAAGTGCTTGGAAAACCCTTCCACATTGAAAAGCTGATTGCATTGATGCACCGAAAAGTATAAAAAATGACCTCCAAGCCCTCGATGTTTTTCGAGGTTTTGGAGGTCGATTTATTTTACTGAGCATAAATTTTCCTTATGTATTTTTCTTTATTGCATCCTTATTCCGATACATTTTCCTGTCTGCCCGTTCACGGGTATTCTCAAAGGTCTCATCCTCACATTTGTGAAGAGCATATCCAACTGCAATTCCAATTTTTACTTCTTCGCTTTTCCGGTTATACTCTTCCTCTTCCCCGCGAAGCTTATTGATGTAATACTCTACATCAACCTTTGACCCACGATGTATGACTGCGCAGAACTCATCTCCGCCGATTCGATAGCATTTTCCAATGGTCCCAAATACCCGCTTAATCATCTGGGCCGCTTCCGTAATATAGATGTCTCCCGCTTTATGCCCCAGCGTATCATTGCAGCCTTTCAAATTATTCAGATCGAAAGTTACAATCAAAATATCGTCAAAGTGGGTATGACGCTCTTCCCATGCTTCAAAGGCGCTGCGGTTCAAGAGTCCGGTCATCACATCGGTCTCTGCCATACTTTTATAATATTCGGCCTTGCGCCCCTCTTCCAGACGCTTAAAGACATCCGACAGGCTCTCAAGGGCAATCATAATAATGTAAATTAGTATGCCGATTTTTCCCAGCACATCAGTCTGTTCAAAGCCATTATAGTACGCAAACATATCCGCTAAAAAAGAGGTTACAAGTGCTATCGTTGCAATCAGATTTGCCTTGACCCGATGGGTAAATCCTCTTTTTCTTATACAGTAAATCAAGGCCCCTACCATATATAGGACGGACAGAATCATCATGCAGTGAATCCACTTTGCAGTGGCCTTATACTCGGCAATTCCCAGGATATGTAGAACCGGAAGAATCACACCAAGTACAATGGACATAAGTGAAAGCACATTACTCATGACAGAATTCTTAATCTGGAAGAAATACCGCACAAATTGAATAAACGGCATGGGCATCAGAAGCAACAGGGTATATCCGATGGCAGAGCCAACGGTCCGGTTTTGCAGCATGACCATGGCAATATCCGTCTCATTCATAGACCAGAGTCCGAGAATGATTGCAAACAACCCGAAGTACATCATTGCAGGATCTGCTTTCGAGCGTTTTCTGGATATCAGCCAATAGAGAATAAGCGCTATTCCCACACAGACGATCAATCCGCTAAGCCCGATTGCCATCAGGGAATTTGCAATGATGGACCGGTACATTGCGATCCCATCCCCATAATAGAAAAGATAGTCTGCATTTCTTGCCGACGGAAACATACTTGTAAAATGTATCCGTATATCTGTGGTATTCGTTGGGAGCTCCACCATATTAACGGTTGTTCCCGGTGATGTTCCATAGATGGAAGGAACCGCCTCAAGACTGTATATTAAAGCACCGTCCGCATACACAAATACGGCCTGGTGACTGCTTAAAAAGCGCAGCGCCATGCCATCCTCCGATGGCTGATCCAAAAGAAAACGATATTCTACGTTATCCTCATCCAGCACAAGCTCTGAGTCCGGAAGAATTTCAATCTGGGCAGTCTTCTCCACATGACTTAAAGCATTGCCTTTTCCCATCAGTAAGCCAAAGCTCATAAACAGCCCCAATAGGACAAGCATTAACAGATAACATACTCTTACAAACTTCTTCAAGCATTGACCTCCTTCTATCAATCCCGATGGTTAAAATCCAAATATTCCCTTTACCGCGCAAAAAATAATTGGCACCAATAGCGCCGGTAATAAATTAAGCGTCTGACAATTCTTAATCTTCAAAATGTTTATTCCGGAAGCTGCAATCAGAATCCCTCCTACAATGGATAATTCTGTAATCAGATCGTTTAGGGCATCTCCTGTAAAAAATGCCGTACATACATATTTTGCCAGCAGGTAAAAGATTCCCTGCCACAAAAACAACACCGGTGCAGCAAGTATCATACCGATTCCATAAGTAGATGCTAACACCATGGATGTCACAAGGTCAAGAGTTGCATTTGTAAAAAGATAGGTATGATCTCCATACAATGCACTCATAACCGGTCCAAGTATGGAAAGCGTTCCAATACAATATAATAAAATTCCGGTTGCGAGACCTTCCCCCAAGTTTCCATTGGAATATTTCGAAACCAGCTTTTGAAATCTGCCGTCAAGATCGATCATTGTTCCAAGGAGGCCGCCGATGGCAAGACTTACGATAAACAGTACCGGATAGTTGCTGTTTGGCATGTGACTGACCACAGCGTTGATTCCAAGTGCCGTTGCAGCAAGTCCCATGGCTGTAAAAAGTACATTCTGGTACTTTTCTTTGATTCCTTTTTTCACGATGCTGCCAACAATACTGCCGATACAGATCGTGCAGACATTTACAATTGTTCCTATCATCTTTTTCTTACCTAATATATCTTGTATCCCATTTCGAAACTGTATCCCTAAGAATGAATTTTGCTATTTGAATCAGAACGTTTAAAAAGCGTCGGCACTTAATGAGCAATTTATTGCGAATTTAGTACCGTTACGCTTTTTACAAACGAGAGTGGGTTCTGATTCAAATATGCAAATTCATTTAGGAATACAATTCCGAAAAGGGATTAACTATTTTCTCTAAATCATCACCATATACACAGTTGCCAAGGAAATCACAATCTGAATAATCGCAAATCGAAATACCACCTGGGCATTGGACCAGTCGAGACGTTTTCTGGCATGATCATGAAGGGGTGTTGTTACGTTCTTTAAGATATGTATTTTCAAGAATCGTAACAACGCAACCTTAATGAGTCCCAGACCACCATCTAAAATAAATACTGCTGCAATCGGAAGGAAAAGGAATGGACATCCTGACTTTAGTGCAACAATCGCAAGGAAAATTCCCTGGGCACGGGACCCCGCATCTCCCATCAAAAGCTTGCTTGGCGTCGCATTGTACCACAGATACCCAAGCTCGCATACCGCAAAAAGTAAAATGCAGAAATTAAAGGAATCCTCTACCCCAAGCATATTATCAATCAGAAAGAAGGTCATGATGGAAATCACCGTAAGGGTTCCTGACAAGCCGTCCACGCCATCCGTACAGTTCACAACATTGATGGAGGCCCATACTAAAATGACCACTAATATGGCAAACAGAACCGGTGGGAACTCAACACTTTTCCCAACAACAGCGAAATTTACCGTAGTTCCGTTAAAATGAATATAGGCCAGGGCAACTACGATTGCCACTACCAGATCAAGAAATCCCTTCAGATACTCTCCCCAGGGTTTTTCTGCTGCGTCATCAAAGAAACCGGTAAACATTTCCACCACAATCAGAATCAGATAAATGATGATTTCTTTGTTGATTTCTGCAAACAAAAGAGTCGAACAGGCAAAAACTAAAACAAATATAATTCCGGCGCCTCTCGGTTTTCCGGCAGAAAGCTTTCCTTCTACTGCAAACTGGCGTCCCATATCCTTCGGTAAAAAGCGGTTCAGCTTTGCGATTGCAAGACAGGTTGCCCCAAACGCAAACAAAATTCCAATAAACGCAATGATGGAAAAATCAAATGCTCCGATGTAATTAACCATACTCTCTCCTCCTTCGGAACTGTTAAACACATACCAAATAATTATATAAGGCGGGAGAAAAAAAGTAAAGTTCTACTTGCATTTTAAAAAGAATGTGTTATTATGTACTCACACGCTTTAAAGCGTTAAAGTACAGGAGGAAGAAAAAATGGCTCAGAAAGGCGATTTGATGACAGTCCGTTCCGACATCCGTGTGTTGGATGCAACAATCCGGGATGGTGGACTTGTCAACAATTTTATGTTTTCAGATGAATTTATTAACGCATTATACCGCGCAAATGTTAAGGCGGGCGTTGACTATATGGAGTTTGGATATAAGGCTTCCAAGGAACTTTTTGATGTGAATAAATTTGGAAAGTGGAAGTTCTGCGATGAGGAGGATATCCGCGCCATTGTCGGCGACAACAATTCGGATATGAAAATTTCTGTCATGGCAGATGTCGGAAGATGTGACTTCAAAACAGATTTCACCGATAAAAAGGATAGTGTCATCGACATGGTCCGCGTTGCATGCTATGTACATCAGATGCCTGCAGCCATCGAGATGATCGAAGAGTTCAAGGACAAGGGCTACGAAGTAACCTGCAACATCATGGCGATTTCCAACGCCAAAGAATCCGATCTGGATCAGGCCCTTGAAATGGTGGGAAAGAGCAATGCAGATGGTATCTACATTGTTGACAGCTACGGGTCTCTTTTCCCGGAGCAGATTCGTGCCATTGCCGACAAATATACGGAAGTCGGAGAAAAATACGGAAAGTACATTGGTATTCATGCCCATAACAATCAGCAGTTGGCTTTCGCAAATACCATCGAAGCAACCGCAAGAGGAGTCAGCCTTCTCGACGCAACCATGATGTCCATGGGCCGTGGTGCTGGAAACTGTGCAATGGAGCTTCTTTTAAGCTTCCTGAAGAACCCGAAATACAACATTTATCCGGTATTAAAATTCCTTCAGGATTACATGATTCCGTTAAAGGAAAGCGGCATCGTCTGGGGATACGATATTCCGTATCTTCTCACCGGACATTTGAACCAGCATCCATCCGCTGCAATCGATGCCACCAAGGCAGGAAGAACTGATTACACTGAGTTCTATACCGATTTGCTGGAGAAATAAATGTAAAACTCTCTTTTTACAAGCGAAAGCAGGTTCTGATTCATGCTTGATTGGTAAATTGTATCATTTCACCGGTTGATTTTCTTCCAGTACCTAAAATCTATGAAAAAAGCGGCATTTTTAGCGTTTTTTATGGTCGATTGTATGTTTTCGCCGGATCAATTTTAGCCTGTACCTAAGAAATTGTAAATATTAGGTATACCGCGAAATCCACTCTTCAAAATAATACAATTCGCATGAAAAATCCGCAATTTGAAGCTGTTTTTCAAGGATTTTAGGTATACGACAGTTCTAGCACCTCAAATCTTGCCAAATTTCACAATTCTGATTCAAATAATCCCTTTTCGGAATTGTGTCCTGAATGAATTTTGCTATTCGAGTCAGAACGTTTAAAAAACGTCGGTACTTAATGAGCAATTCATTGCGAATTTAGTACCGCTACGTTTTTTACGAGCGAGAGCGGGTTCTGAATCGAATATGCAAATTCACTTAGGAGAATCATCCCGATTTTTTTATTCTTTTCCGTTCCAACAATACGTGCACAATTTATCCGGATCGATTCCGACGGAAGCCAGCATGTCATCTAACCGGTGGAAACGAAGGGAGGTAAAGTTTAACTTTTTACAGATTCCATCTACCATGTTCTGGTATTTTTCGGAATCCGGATTTGCATACTCCTCTAAGATTTCTGGAGTAACCTCTCCCTCCTCCAGTTCCTCGATTACTCTTCTTCCGATCAATTCCATCTCTGAATTGGATCTTGAGAAATTCAAATATTTACATCCATATAGAAGCGGTGGGCAGGCAGGACGGATGTGTACCTCCTTTGCTCCGCTTTCATATAAAAATTCTGTTGTTTCACGAAGCTGTGTTCCCCGGACGATGGAATCGTCTATGAGAAGGAGCCTCTTATCTTTGATCAGATCATGTACCGGCAGCAGCTTCATATGAGCAATCAGATCTCGTTTTGTCTGAATGGTGGGCATAAAAGAACGCGGCCAGGTTGGTGTATATTTGATAAATGGTCTGGAGAATGGAATACCACTCTCGTTTGCATATCCCATGGCATGGGCTGTTCCGGAATCCGGGACTCCTGCAACCACATCAACCTCCACATTATCCCTGCGGGCAAGAAGCTTTCCGCAGTTGTATCTCATCTGCTCTACATTTACGCCTTCATAGGTAGCAGCAGGATAGCCATAATATACCCAGAGGAAGGTACAGATCTTCATCTTATCCCCGGGTGCAACCAGAGTTTTTACATGGTCCGCATCAAACACTACAATCTCTCCCGGTCCAAGTTCACGGTCCGGCGTATAGCCAAGATTTAAGAAAGAAAAGCTCTCGAATACCGCACATCTCGCATCATCCTTCTTTCCAAGAACCACCGGTGTACGTCCCAGCTTATCCCGGGCGGCATAAATTCCCTTTGGAGTAAGAATTAACATGGAAAGGGAACCATCTATGGTATCCAGTGCGTACTGAATGCCTTCAATAAAGTTATCCTTCTGGTTAATGAGTGCAGCCACAAGCTCTGTCGCATTGATTTCCCCGTTGCTCATCTCAAAGAAATGGGTCTTGCCCTCCAGAATTTTTTCTACGATTTCATCCGCGTTATTAATTTTACTAACTGTTGTAATCGCAAAAGTTCCATGATGGGAACGGACTAAAATCGGCTGTGCCTCGAAATCCGAAATCGAGCCTATCCCCATCGTTCCGTTTAGTTTATCAAGTTCATGATCAAACTTTGTACGAAATGGCGTTCCCTCAATGTTATGAATCGCTTTCGAAAAGCCATCCTCTCCATATACTGCCATTCCGGCACGTCGTGTTCCAAGGTGTGAATGGTAATCTGTTCCAAAGAACAAATCAAAAATACAGTTCTCTTTTGCAGCTACGCCAAAAAATCCACCCATGCTGTAATCCTCCTAGTTGATGTAGTTTATTCCAAAAATAGACTATGGTAGTATAGCATACTATTTCTGTTCCCGCACTTCTTTTTTTCTCTGCAGCCAGGGGATGATGTTCTCCTCATAGACAAAGGTAAAAATAGCCGCGAAAGGAATTGCCAGTAAAATTCCCACAATGCCAAACATCTTTCCGCCAATAACGATGGAAACCAAAACCCAGACCGCAGGAACTCCAAGAGATCCGCCAAACATTTTCGGCTTTAAAATATATCCGTCAAAAATCTGAAGTACAATGGTAAAAATCAGAAAGATCAGCGCGTGAATCGGATTGGTAAGTACAAGTAAAATTCCTCCGATTACGGCTCCGATAATCGGGCCAAAGGTCGGAAGCAGATTGGTCACTCCCACAATTACTGAAACAAGTGCGACATAAGGCATCCCCGCAATCAGCATAAATATTGCGTTTACAACACCGACAATCATTCCGTCCAAGATGTCATAGCAGATGTACTGTCCGAGGATTTTATGGCAACGATTCCAGAAAATGTCTCTCTTTTTTAAGTTCTTATCCTTCGAAAGGAGGCCTCGGATACGTCCTACACCCTTTAACAATCGTTTTTTATCAAACAGAAAATAGATTGCCAGAATCAGTCCCAGCAGGAAGTTTACTGCACCCGTTCCAATGCTGTAGGAGGTACTTACAATAGTATCCACATTGCCCGCAAGGGATAATACCGTCTGCTCCACCAGCTTTTCCCAGGAAGCGGTCAGGCTTGCCAGATTCAGATTGAATTTGGAAAAAACATCTGCATAGGTGATGGTAAACTGATGAACCGTCTCAATATAAGTATTCATATTGGCCACGATACCGCTAAAGCTGTCAATCAAAGAAGGAATCAGTATGCCAATCAAAAGCCCTATAAAAAGAAGCACAAGAACCACACCGAATACAACAGCAATGGAATGTCTTGCATTTTCCCTTTTCATCTTCCGAAATATCTTCTTCTCAAAGAAATTTACAACCGGATTGATCAAATAGGCAATGATGATGCCATAAAAAACCGGTGCAACATATTGAAAAGCCACACCAAATCCAGCCAGAATATTTCCCAGATGAGACAGTATCATATAAAACAGAACCGCTCCACAGGTTGCGCAGGTATAGGCTGCCCAGGGCTTTTCCAAAAGGTTCTCCAGTTTCCTTTTCATGGATACCTCAGTCTTTTTCTCGTTTGTCTGCATAGTTTACACTTCTCCTCCTTCATCCGCAATCCGCCTTACCGCGTCAAGCGGCAGATTTTCTTTTCTTGCAATTTCTGCAAGATCTTCATACTCATATTTGTATCTGCTTACCCCATATCCTTCTGCCGTTTTCTTCCGTATATCTCCATACCCGGTATGTATGGTTTCCATCCTGCGCTCCAGTCTGTAACGCTCTACCATCGTTCTTCGGATTCCAAGGGTCGTTGTATGCCTAAAGATTTCCTCCACCAGATGTTCTTCGTCTTCCGGCTCACAGATTACATGTAAGACCTGCCCCGGCCGGTCTTTTTTCATATTGCAGGGAACGGTAAACACTTCCAGTGCCCGGGCCGCAAAAAGACGCTCCATTGCAAATCCGAGTTCCTCCGCTGTCATATCATCCAGATTACACTTAAGCTCCACAATGGTGTCTTCGCTGCTTATTGCTCTCTTTTCGTGTTCCTTCCACGTCTCCCCCAGCATAGCCCTAAGACAATTGGCCTTTTCGAAATCCTTTTTGCCCATTCCGTAACCAATTTTTTCTACGGTCATCACCGGCATTTCCCCGAACCCGGTTGCAAAAAAGGTAAGCAGTGCCGCACCGGTGGGTGTGCAAAGCTCTCCGTCTATTTTTCCGCCATATATGGGGCATCCCGTCAGCAGATAAGCGGTGGCAGGCGCCGGAACCGGAAGAATTCCATGGGCACACTTTACAGAACCGCTGCCCACATGAACCGGGGATACGATGACCTGTTTGGGGCCAAGCTCCTCCAGCAGCATACATACTGCGGTGACATCGGCAATCGCATCCAGTTTCCCAACCTCGTGAAAATGCACCTCCGATACCGAAACTCCATGGACAGCACTCTCCGCCTTGGCGATCTTTTCGTAAACAGAAATGATCTGTTCTTTTACCTTATCAGAAAGGTTAAGTCCATCTATCGTGGACCGGATTTCCTCCATTCCTGCATGAAAATGCTCTCCATGCTTCTGATGAGAATCTGCATACTCATGTATATGCTCATCCTCTTCTGCACCATCTACCGTAACCTTCATATGGGTTCCGATGATACCGCATTTTTCCGATTTTTCTATGGAAAAGCAGACCTTTGGGATCCCCACCTGATTTAGCTTTTCAACAAACGCATCCGCATCCGGCAGAAGCTCTAAAAGTGCCGCAGAAAGCATATCCCCCGCAGCTCCCATTCCACAATCCAAATATAGGGTTCTCATTTTTTCGCCTCCATGTGGTTAATCATGCTGGCAAGATATCCTGCACCGAAGCCATTATCGATATTGACCACCGAAACTCCGCTGGCGCAGGAATTTAACATGGATAAAAGTGCGGATATCCCCCCAAAGGAAGCTCCATATCCCACACTTGTAGGTACTGCAATCACCGGGCAGTCCGCCAGACCTCCAATCACACTTGCAAGGGCCCCTTCCATACCGGCAATGGCAATAATAACACTCGCCGTCATGACATCCTCGTTATGGGACAAAAGTCTATGGATTCCGGCTACTCCCACATCATAGAGTCTTGTCACCTCGTTTCCCATCACCTCTGCGGTAAGGGCAGCCTCCTCTGCAACAGAGATATCACTGGTTCCCCCGGTGGCC
>JBJENM010000060.1:0-3488 GCA_051880175.1 Agathobacter sp.
TTTAAAAAGCGTCGGCACTTAATGAGCAATTTATTGCGAATTTAGTACCGCTACACTTTTTACAAACGAGAGTGGGTTCCGATTCAAATAAGCAAATTCATTTATTGGAACACGCTTTAAAAATAAGCACTATAATTTTGTAAAGATCGACGTTTCATTTTTCAGTTCGGTAGCAATACCTTTATTCTCACCCATCTGATTATTGATGCTGTCCATATCGGATGCAAGAATCTGCATATTGGCTGCAGTTCCGTTTACACCGGTAACACCCTCGTCGATGGCTGCACTGATTGTGCGGATAGAGTCTGCAATCTCAGAAACAGATCTTTTCAGATTATCTGTCTTATTCGTAAAATCTTCCATTGCACTCTCAATTCTTGTGGCATTTTGCTTATACTCATCTCCTGCAGTTACAAAGTCCTCAAACTCCGGCATAATGGACTCATTCATATAGGCGATGAGACCTTCTGCCTGTCGTGCCAGATTATGTACAGCCTCTGTAACAACTGCATTGATACGCTGAATATTATTTGCGGACTCTCTGGCGGCAGATGCAAGCTGACTGATTTCATCCGCAACAACCGCAAAGCCTCTTCCGGCTTCTCCTGCACGGGCTGCTTCAATGGAAGCATTCAGAGCAAGCAGATTTGTCTGGCTTGCTACACTCAAAATATCGGAAGTCAGACTGTTAACCTGATCCACGCTCTTGCTGTCTTCAATTGCCGCATTCAGTACCTCAAGGATTTCATTAATTTTTACACTTGTGATTTCCATGTTAGAGCGGGCCTTTGCAGCAAGATTATCCGCATGAACCTTCATCTCCTTTGAAAAATCATTAATTTCAAAGGTCTTTTCGGCAATATCTGTAACCTCAACGTTTACCATTTCTGCATTTGAATTGATAATCTGTGCACTTCCTGCAACAGATTCCATGGTAGCTGAAAGCTCCTCGGTAAGGGCTGACATCTCCGTTACACTATTGTTTGATGTCATAACATTGTCCAATACCTCTGATACAACAACATCCATTTTTTCAGAATTATTGGAAATAATACGGAAAATACTCTGCAGTTTTTCCATAAAAATGTTAATACCATTTCCTAGTGCTGCAATCTCGTCATTGGAGGTGATGCTTACACGTTTTGTCAGATCTCCTTCCTTTTGATCAATTCCGACGATAATATCGGTTAATTCCTTTTCTGCCTTTGTAATAGGACGAACAACCCGGCGGTTTGCACTGTATATTGCATAAAGAATTGCTAAAACACTTATAATAATTGTAATTACATTAATTATAATGCTGGATCTGTAAACAGCGGAAAGATGCGTTCTTGCCTCCTGCGCTGCTGCTTTTGCATGGTCTTCAATAGAACCCATGGTCTCTAACATCTCATCCACAATTACCGCAACTTCCTCATTTGCAACACTGTTTGCAAGGGAATTCTGGGCATTTGCACTATAGGCGCAGACTCGTTTTAAGCTGTCCATAAGCTCGCCAAGCTGAGTCTGAAGATTTGCGTATGCAGCCTCGTCCTCTTCACCGACATATTGCTTATAGGAAATAATGCTCTGCTCTAAGACCTTTTCATTTGCCTTTATTGTGTTGATATAGTTAATCATGCTGTCCGAATCGGTTGCAATGATATGCGAAAGACCCAGCTCATGCAGGATCTGGGTCTGCTCTTTAATGGAACTGATTTCCGTCAGCGAAGCCATATAGTGGTCTGCAATCTCTGATGCATTTTTATTTACATTTTTTACATTTGTAAAAGCAATAATATTCGAAAATACGGCTACAAATCCCAGAATCAAAACAGGAATCATAATCATCAGACGAATACTGCTTTTTTTCTTATTACTTGTTTTATCAGCCATCCTGTTTATACCCTCCTACTCTGTAATTCCGCTAACCATGGTATCCAGCAGATCCTGCAACGGAACATTGTTTGGATTTCCCGCAGCCATTGTGTTTCCAAATTGAGTAGTAGGTGTCCAGTACTTCGGCCCAACCTTCTGAAGATATCCGTACTGTCCCTGATCCTGTACTGCCTTGATTGCAGGAACCTTTCCCACTGCATCGGATTTTGACGCATTAATATTGGAAGGTCCGCGCTCTGCTCTTTCAAAACGGAGATTCTGATTGTCTTCGTTTGTCAGATAATCCGCAAGCGCCTCCGCCCATGCGCGGTTCTCAGAATAAGAATTTACGCCGAGAAGCCGATATCCGGTATAAGATGACATCTGAATCTGTTTTCCTACGCAGGTATAGGTAGGAAGCTTGCATGCTCCATAATCATTTCCATATGCTTGTTTCATGGCATTAATATCCCACACTCCGCTTACAACGGCAATTGCATCTCCGTTCTGCGCTGCATCCGGGAAATCTCCATAGTTCCAAAAAGCAGGACTGGAGGAGATTGCAAGAAGAGCGTTTGCAACATCAATTCCTTTTACAGAACCTTCGGTACTGTTCCAGTCGCAGGAATTGGTAAGACCATCCTCATTCAGTTCCAGCGTAAGACCTGTATTTCCAAAGAAGGAAAACAGATACCATCCACTTGACCAGTCCATAACAAATTTCTTTTCATTTGCCTCACAGACAGCAAGTATCTGATCCAAGGTCTTTACATCTTCCTCTGTAAAATATTGTTTATCATAGTATAAAAAGTAACCATTATCCGCACTTACCGGATAAGCATATACAGTTCCGTTTACGGAAGCCGCCTCCACAGAGCCTTCCAGATTTCTGGATGCAATATCCTGCTGATTGTAAACCGGCTCCAACACTCCGGCTGCAACCATGGTAAGCAACTGATCGTCCGGCATGGAAAATACATCCGCAATATTGTCAACATCCCCCAGAGCAATGTCCTTGCAGTCCGCCGCGCTGACCATTTCATACTCAACCGTTATATTTGCTTCATTTTTATGAAGCTCAATAAACGAATTGATCATTTCCGTAAATAGATCGACCTCATCGGTATCGCACCAGAATTTTAGTGTAACATCTCCGCTCGGCAACTCTGTACTATTGTTGTCAGTTGTTGTCTCTACCAACTGTGCCTCTGTAGTTTCCACAGGTTCAGAAGCTGACGATGTTCCTCCACATGCACACAGAGATATCGCTGTACATAATGCAAGAACCGCACAAAATCCCCTATTTCTCATATGCAAAAACCTCCATACATTAGATATAGTACTATTGTAACAAATATTTTACAAAAAATAAACCAGTAATTTACAATTGTCCATGTATTTCCAAACACTTTTCTTTCAAAAAAATTTTAAAAATAGACTTGCTTTTTGTCATCTCATTTGGTATAGTAATAAACGGTTCGTTGGTCAAGCGGTTAAGACGCCGCCCTCTCACGGCGGAAACACGGGTTCGATTCCCGTACGGACTGCTAAAAAAAGTACTGGTTTTACCCAGTACTTTCAGACTGTAGACAAAGCGGCTCTGGGATTTACATCCCAGAGCCATTTTTCTT
>JBJENM010000061.1:0-3438 GCA_051880175.1 Agathobacter sp.
GGGACATTATGAATAGAAATCAATTATGCATAGCACCTCCATAAAAAGCAGTGAAACAGAGCAAATTGCCCTGTTTCACTGTGCATAATATTTTGAATAATGTTAGCCGAGCGAGGACAGCCACTCAATCAACTCAGCATCCTGTTCCCAGTGAGATGCCTTAGGAAGATCAAGGTGGGCTGTAGCCTTTTCCAAAGCAGCTCGCTTGGCTTCATTGTCTGCTCTGGCATAGACCTCAGTGGTAGAGATGTCGGCGTGCCCCAGATAATCTTTAATATAGACCGGATTTACATTTGCCTGCACCATATGCATAGCTTTTGTATGCCGAAAAACATGCGGCGAAATTTTGGAAGGCATCCCAGAGGAAGTTTCCCGTGCCATATCTGCATATTTCTGGACGATGTATGTAATTCCAGAGCGGGTCAGTTTGTGCCTGCTCCCATTCCAAAACAAAGGCATATCTGGATTGCGCCGCACATCAATATGGTTTTCAGCGATGTAACTGCGTAACAGTTCTGCAGTCTGTGTCATAAGAGGCACAGTACGGATTTTCCCACCTTTTCCATGCAGAGTAATAACTGCTGGGAAATCCAATCGCACATCCCGCATACAAATATCCACAAGTTCACTGACTCGAGCTGCAGTATCATACAAAACAGACAGCAATACAAGATGTCTCCGCCCTTTAGGAGTAGAGGTATCCGGCATAGACAATAGATGCTTCAGATTTTCCGGCGTTAAGTATTGTGCGGGTGGAGCGGGAGATACCATGCTCGGAATTTTGAGGATCAACATGCACTGCTCCATATATGCCGGTTCTTCGGTCATAACATAATCAAAGAAAGCATGGATTGCACAAAGGCGCTGGTTGTAAGTAGATGGGGAAGAACCTCTGGTATTGGTCAGCCACAAAAGGAAGTCCTCGATACACTTTTTGTCCAACTTGGCCAGATTTAGCTTTGCAACATTGAAGTCTTTCTCATCCCTGCAAAAAATCAGGAGTAATTTAAATGTATCTCGGTAGGAACGAATCGTGTTGCTGCTCAGGTTTCTCTGGACGGGCAGGTAGTGTGTAAGGTACTGCGTCAAAAGCCTGGAAAAGTCAGATGCTTTCATCGGGCACCTCCATCTGGGGGATCAAATCACCAAATTGCGTTTCCATTTTTGCAACAATATCCGGGTACATCTGCGCCGTTAACTGAAGATATTTTTGTGTGCCAGTCAGTCCATTATGGCCAAGATACCGTGAGAGTACAGGCAACGCAGCAGTGAGATCTTCGCCTGAAAGGACCCAGTTGTTAAGGCAGTGTACCGCGAAGGTATGGCGGATATCATGAGGGCGAGGGCCTTTCCCTGAACCATTGTAAGGAATTCCCGCTGTTCTGAGGAGCTGGCGGAATTGAGTTTGCAGCCAACTGTTCCCGTATCTTCCGCCGTTGTTGCGAGGGCTCGAACTTGGAAAGATCAAGGAATCTGTAGATTTCGGAGGGAACATTTCCAGATATTGAGTCAAGGATTCTGCAACAGTATCAGTGAATGGCACCAAGCGGTTTTTGTGAAATTTCGTATCCAAAATGGTAAACACATTTTCTTTGAGGTTTACATCACGCATACGCAGTTTTAGCAATTCGGAAGTACGCAGTCCACAATTAAACAGGATCCGGAACATAACCGGGAGTTGGTGCTTTCGCGCAGGGTTCTGCTCTGTAAATGGCACATGGTCTGCCGCAATCAGCATTCGCTCAATCTCATCGTCCGTAAAGATATAGGCTCTGAAATTACGGTTCTCTTTTGGGAGAGATTTAGACGGGATTTTATACGCCGTATAGCCTTTGCGGATTACAAAATCAAGGAATCCATTGATTGCGCTGACATCTCTGAGGATGGTATTGGTTTGCAGGTTCCGTCTGTTTCCAATATGGTTTAAAACATATTCTTTTGAAAACGAAATCTTTCCATCATCGGGCTCAGCAAAGTCCTGGAGAAAGCGCCGGATACAGCCCTCATCCGTTTTCAGGCTGAACCCAAGCGCATGACGTTCCGACATATACTGCTCCAACAGCATTTTTGAAGTCATATCAATTCCCTCCGTTCTCCGTAAGACAATGCACATTTCCGCAAGGCCGGAAGGTCAACCTTGGTATATACCGATGTCGTTTTGGGACTGTTATGTCCAAGAATATTGGAAATCGTCATAAGCGGCGTGCCGCCATACAAGAGGCTACTTGCCAGCGTATGACGCAGTGAGTGAGCTGCTTTGCGCTTCTTCACGGTCATCCCTGCGCACTTCATGTACCGCTTGAGGTTTTCAGAAAGGGATGTACTGGATTGAAATTCCCCGTAAGGATGGATATGGCGAATGAAAACATTGTCGCAGTCAGAATCCAACCGTCCATTTTTCAGATAGTCAATAATGGCTTCGCCAATTACAGGGAGCAGTGGCAGTGTATTGACTTTTTGAGTCTTTTGCTGTGTATAGGTGATCAGTTTCTGGTGCCAGTCCAGATTTTTGAATTTCAACGCGCAGATATCTCCAGCCCTCATGCCCAGCAGAATGGCCAACAGAAGCATCGCGTAATCTCTTTTTCCAATCGCATTGCTACGGTCAATGACGGACAATAATTGTCGTACTTCCTCTGGGGTCCATGTTTCGGGGATGTTTTCTTCAACGTAGATCTTGGGCCTTGGGACACTTGGGGATAAATCATTTTCCAGCGTACCGTTTTCATAGAGGTATCGGAAGAAATCACGCAAAACGCTGCTGTATACATGGATAGTTGCACGATGATAACGACACAGTGTGGTCATAAATTCTGAAATGTCTGCAGCGGTTAAATCTGAAATTTCTATTCCGCGCCCATCCAAAAAACAGAAAAAGTGCCGCATCTTTGTCCTTTTGACGCGGATAGTCCCTGCGGAACCGTTATTTCTTTGGCACCATGCAAGGTATTCTTCCAATAAACTGACATATTTCACTGGTACAGAATAGTCATGATGGCTGTATCGCAGCGCATAACCAAACTGGAAAATATCGTCCAAAAAACGAATGGAACAGCGGGTATCAAGCTGCTGCTTGGTCAGTTTTATGGTGGAGTCACCTATATCCAAACCATAACAGCGTTGGAAGTATTGCGATCCGGTTTCTGAGTCGTAGGTGTAGATTTTGTTCTCTTTGCAATCATTAGAGAAGTTGCGAAACTCCTTGCTATGCCGACTGAGGGTTGACGATTTGAAGTCCAGGCGAATTAACTCCATCTTCGCCGCGTCCATCAGTTCAGCAATAGGGACTGATTTTTTGTCGTGCATAATTTGCCTCCTTTATATGTGATACGCATAGTATAAAGGAAAATTATGCACAGTGTTTCCCTAATTTTCAAAGAAATTCCAACACTTTATCGGGTGAGCTTTTCATAATTGCTTACAACTCATAATGTTCCT
>JBJENM010000062.1:0-3425 GCA_051880175.1 Agathobacter sp.
TTAATCCCGAAGAATCAGTTATCCCGAAAAAATCGGGCAAACGGCGCAGACGGGATGAATTCTGTTTGTAACTCAATAGTTCGCCTCCTTTCAAAGATCAGATATCCCGGAAACTTCGGGATAACTTTATATCATTCTCCGTTATAATCATAGCAGGCGGGTTCTGTTCTGCCAATTAAAGATAAAGGAGATTGGTATATGTACAAAAATTTTTCGTTGGAGGAAGTCATAGCGGCTGTAGATGAATTTTTAGTGAAAAGCGGTCTTTCAGACAACACTCTATCCAGGTACAGACGTTTTGGCTTCAATTATTATAGGGACGGATTCTCAGCAGAGGGATGCTACTTTTACTCAGAGGATCTGGCAGAATCTCTTGTTGTAAAATTTCATCAGCAGGTACTCAATGGGCAACAGTCGGAGCGGGATTTTCGTACAATCCGAAAAGTTCACGAATTAATGAAGGAGCATGTCAAAAACGGCAAAATCCTTTATCATGACCTGCCCTTTTGGAACATCCAATATCCCTGTAACGAATTGAAAGAAGCACTGGACAGATACCTTGCAAGCATGGAACAGTTGGGTTACTCGGAACTCACAATCAGGGATGCTAACTCAATCATACGACTTTTTCTGCTGCATATGGAATCTAAAGGGAAGCACACGTTAGATTGCTTTTCCGCTGAGGATATTGAAAATTATCTTCCTGTCCTACGCAAAAAGTGGTCTTCCGGAATGTCGAATCCAATCTGTTATTTGAGAGGCTTTTTTGCATTTTTGTATGAAAGGCAAGAAATCCGCCAGGATCTGTCTCTCGTTTTGAAGGTCAATGCTGCAAGTAAAATCAAAGTGAAGACAGGTTTTGAAGCAGATGAGATCGAAGCAATACTCGCAGCAATAGATCGAAGCACCCCCTTGGGGAAACGCAATTTTGCAATGATAACCCTTGCAGTCCATTCTGGACTACGGCAGATCGATATACTGAACTTAAAGTTACAGGATATTCATTGGAAAGATGCGGAAATAAGTATCGTCCAGCGAAAAACCAATCGCCAACTGATTCTTCCGCTGGATCAGGAAACCGGTGATGCCATCGCAGACTACCTCTTACACGGAAGGCCCGCTTCAAAATCGACGTTTGTATTTCTGCGGTCAGTTGCTCCATATACGAATTTGAAAGTTGGCTCCTGCATTGGCAGCCGCATCGTACAAAAATATGCCGCGCTCTCTGGAGTAGTATGGACGACCGAGGAACGTAAAGGATTTCATAGTTTTAGAAGATCACTTGGCCGGGAGTTGCTGGAAAATGATGTCCCGTTGTGCACGATTAGTGAGATTTTGGGCCATGCCAACCGCAATTCCACGAAACAATATCTTTCTGTGGATGTGAAACATCTCCGGGAGTGTGCGCTTCCTCTCAACGAACTCAGATGTACGAAGGAGGCTCTACTATGACCGTATATTCAAGCCGCCTGGCATCGTATATTTCTGACCTCATTGCGCAAAAACACTTGCTAGGCTATTCGTTTGCGTATGGCGAACTTGCCTTAAAATGGTTTGACGAGTTTTGCTCTGAGAATTACCCACAGGAATCAACAATAACACGCGCAATGGGACTTGCTTGGGCTGTAAGGCGTCCAACTGAAAAGCCTGTATCTACGGCCAAACGGCTTGCTCCTGTGCGTGAGCTGGCAAAATACATGCTGCGGAAGGGTGTGGACGCATATGTCATTCCGGATGAATTTGTAAAACAGCCAGCGGTCAGATATGCTCCGCATATTTTTACAGATAAAGAATTGGAGTGCTTTTTTCATGAGACAGATTCGATTCATCCCCATATTCACAAAGAATGTATGGAACCACTGGTCATGCCCGTGATCTTCCGCCTTATCTATACATGTGGACTGAGGCCGCAGGAAGGCCGGCTTATAAAGCGGAAGGATATCAACCTCGAAGAAGGCGTTTTGTTCATTCCAGAGTCTAAAAGGCACAAAGACAGATTTGTTGTCATCCCCGAAGATATGCTGGAGCTTTGTCGGAGATATGACGCTATTATCCGAAAGAAGGTTCCGCAAAATGAGTATTTCTTTCCGTCAGGTGATTTCACATGCTATCATGCTGTAACACTTGAAGCTAACTTCAAACGGTACTGGAAGAATGCAGGTCTATGGCCGGAGACAAAGGGAAATAATCCCAGAATTTATGATTTCCGACACACTTTCGCGACAAAAAGGCTATATCAATGGATGAAAGATGGACGTGACATAGATGCCTGTCTGCCCTTTTTGAGTGCATATATGGGGCATGCGCATCTTTCTCAAACTGCGTACTATATCCACCTTGTCCCTGAAATTTTCCCCACACTTAGCGGACTAGACTGGGAGCGGTTCTCAAAGCTGATACCGGAGGTGGTCGAGAATGAAATATAAAGATGCACTTTTCTTGAAAACCGTCCGGGACTTTCTAACCATTTACCTTCCAAAGCAGCGAAAGTTTAGTGAAAATACGATTCGCTCCTATAGAATGTCATTGAGCTTGTTCTTTGACTACTTAAAGGATAAAAAGGGTGTTTCCATACAGAAGCTGTCTTTTAGCCACCTGAACTCGGAAAATGTCTCTGGATTTCTTGCATGGCTACAGTCGGAACGTGGTAATTCAGATACGTCCTGCAACCAACGTCTCATGGCAATCCGTTCATTTGTAAAATATGCAGCGATTTCTGATCCGGCAAATATTTATCTCCAGGCAGAAATTGCAAAAGTGCCTGTCAGGAAGTGTCAGTCAAAGGTTGTAGAATTCTTTTCTGATGACGCACTTAAGGCGCTGCTGGAACAGCCGGATAGATCCAAGAAAACCGGGCTGCGCAATAGTTGTTTTATGATCCTCATGTATGATACAGGTGCCAGATGCCAAGAAATCCTGGATCTTCGGATAAAAGATTTGGTTCTGGATGAAAAAAGCCCATACGTTTATCTGACAGGCAAAGGGAATAAAACCAGAACAGTTCCGCTGATGGAGAAAACAGTGCACCATCTCAATCTGTATCTAAACCGATTCCATCCGGAGGGGCAAAGAAATAGAGAGGATTACCTTTTCTACACAATCATTCACCAGCAACGATGCACAATGTCGCCCGATACTGTTGCGGCATTTTTGAAAAAATACGCTGACCAGGCACGACACAGCTGCGCTGATATTCCAGAATCTGTGCATCCACATCAGTTCCGCCATACAAGGGCAATTTCCTGGTATCGAAACGGCGTTCCACTGATTTTGGTTTCTGAACTCTTGGGACATGCTGATGTCAATACCTCCCAGATTTATGCGTATGCAGATACGGAAATGAAACGAAAAGCCATTTCCAAAGCTTTGGGGGATAACAGCAGTAATTCCCAGAAGGACAACGTTTCCCGTTGGGAAGGAGATGA
>JBJENM010000063.1:0-14729 GCA_051880175.1 Agathobacter sp.
TGTATCTGACGGTTATGCACAGACCGGAGGACAACGGATTAGACTTTAACTTTGAGCATCAGGTGGAGGCTGTTTCACGGGAAAAACTGGAGTATTTCTACTATTATATGTGCAAGATTATGTTCAAGGGAATCGAAAGACCAAACTTAAAAATCGGTGATATTTTGAAGCTTATCTAATTCCCTATTTTACAATTGTGTGTCTATGAATGAATTTTGCTATTTCAATCAGAACGTTTAAAAAGCGTCGGCACTTAATGAGCAATTTATTGCGAATTTAGTACCGCTACGCTTTTTACAAACGAGAGTGGGTTCTGATTGAAATATGCAAATTCATTCAGACACACAATAGTAAAAAGGGAGTAACTAATAAAAAAAGGAGAGAATGTTATGTTTGAGAAATTAGTAGATATTATTGTAAATTATGTGGAAGTAAACAAAGAGGATATTAAACCGGAATCCCGTTTTATGGAGGATTTGGGATTTACCTCCTTTGACTTTATGAGCATGCTGGGGGAGATCGAAGACGAACTGGATGTGGAAATCGTTCAGGAAGAAGCAGCGGATATCCGCACCGTACAGGAAGCAGTCGATTATCTCGAGAAAATTTCTTAATAAGGAAGGGAGAACAGTATGGATGTTTTAAGCAGTACGATTCGACAGTTGCTGGTAAAGTCTGAGGAGGCTTATGGCTCCTGGGATGCTTTCCGGTACAAGGTAAAACAGAGCGGTGCCGAAGGAAAAAAGGAAGTTGCCGTTGAAAAGAAGACGTATACGGAGCTTAAAAACGATTCCGAGCGTTTTTCAGCAGCCTTACATGCACTGGATGAAGAAAGAAGTCATATCGCAATTTTGGGAGCAACCTCTTACGCATGGATCGTGACATATATGGGAACCGTTAACAGCGGAAGCGTGGCAGTTCCTCTGGATGCGCAGCTTTCGGCAGAGGATTTATGTGACCTGTTAAACCGTGCGGAAGTTACCACACTGGTCTTCGATGAAAGCAAAGCACAGGTGGCAGAAGCTGCAAAGAGCGCCTGTCCGGGATTAAAGCATCTGATTTCCATGAGTAAAGAAGCAACCGTAGAAGGAGCCTTATCCTTCTGGGAGCTTTTGAATGCACAGGAACCGGGCTATGGATATGAGCCGCTTCCGGAGGAACTGGCAACCATCATGTTTACCTCCGGAACCACAGGAAAAAGCAAGGGCGTTATGCTCACACACCGGAATCTGGCAGAAAATGCTACCTGTCTGGATATGAGAATCGAGCCGGGCACCGTAATCATGTCAGTACTTCCGATTCATCATGCGTACTGCTTAAGCATGGATATCTTAAAGGCACTTTCTTTAGGAAGTGTTATCTGTATTAACGATTCCCTGCTTCGTGTGGCAAAGAACATTAAGCTCTTTGAGCCGAACATGATCTTAATGGTTCCGTTAATGATCGAAACTCTTGCCAAAAAGCTGGAGGAGGCAGCGTGGATGCCTGCACCCCTTGTAAAAGCAAAGGTTTTCGGAAAACAGTTCCACACCATCTGCAGTGGTGGCGCATACTTAAATCCGGCATACTTAGATACCTTTAAGAGATATGGTATTACCATTTTGCAGGGCTATGGAATGACCGAGTGTTCTCCGGTTATCAGCACCAATTTGAGCTGGAATAATAAAGTAGGTTCTGTGGGCAAGCTGATGCCGAACTGTGAGGCAAAGACCGTGGACGAGGAGCTCTGGGTAAGAGGCTCTAGCGTCATGCAGGGATACTATCACATGCCGGAAGAGACCGCCGCTACCTTGGAGGACGGCTGGTTAAAAACCGGTGACTTAGGATATGTGGACGAGGATGGATTCGTCTTCTTAACCGGTAGAAAGAAAAACCTGATCATCACACCAAACGGAGAAAATATCTCTCCGGAAGAGATTGAAAATAAGCTGGGAGAAAACCGTCTGGTACAGGAGGTTTTGGTCCGCGACAGCGAAGGTGTCATTGAGGCCGAGATTTTCCCGGATTATGAATATGCAGCAAAGAAGAAAATCAAGGACATGCAGAAGGAACTGCAGGAAATTATTGATACCTACAATAAAACAGCTCCTCTGTATAAGAGAGTTTTCAAATTAAAAGTCCGTGAAGTGGAATTCGAGAAGAATACCACAAAAAAAATTAAGAGATTCTAAAAATCCCTTCTCGGAATTGTGTTACTGAATGAATTTGCATATTCCAATCAGAACCCACTTGCGTTTGTAAAAAGCGTAACAGTACTAAATTCGCAACAAGTTGCTCATTAAGTGCTGATGCTTTTTAAACGTTCTGATTGGAATAGCAAAATTCATTCTCAGTATCACAATTCCAGAAGGGATTTTTTTACATCTAAGATTTTATTCTAGTGACGCAATCAGTGCATCAATACCATCGATATCCATCTCGCCAAGCAGACAATCCATCTTTTCGAAGGCGTCGGCAAATTTCTTCGGATATTCTGTGCGAAGCTGTTTTCTACAGAGAGAAGCAGCATGGGCGAAGTCCAGATCAATGACTGCCTGATGGATTTCTTCGAGCTTTTCTCTTGCCTGATGTTCCAATGCAGTTTCTGTATCGGAAGAATCTGAAAGAGTGGCATTTAGTGCAGCGCATTCCATTGGCTGGATATATCCAAATTCAACTAATGCACGGGAGATTTCTTCCATAAGCGCATGATAGTTATCAACAAACAGATCCGTATGCAATTCTATGAAATCAAAATTTTCTTCCTTCCCTGCAAACTCAAGCTCCTTTGCAAGAAGAGAAACGGAAGCCGCTCCGATGTTAAGGCAGGAGCCCTTTAATGCATGGGCTAGGATGGCAAAGTCCTTGGTATTCTTTTCGTTTTTATAGGATATAAGCTCTGCAAGCTGATCCTTGGAAGAATCATATACCAGCTGGAGAATTTCCAGATAATCGTTGAAGTCTCCGCCACAGTGCAGAAGTCCTTCTTTGATATCAATATCGGGAAGAAGTGCACTAAGCTTGGCAGTATCGGTTCGCTTTTCTTCTTCCGCCTGAATCTGCGGCTCCATAAGCTCACTTCCATAATACAGACAGTCGGAAGGAACATACTTCCGGAAGGTTTCTTCCAGTTCCTTAAAATTGATCGGCTTTGATAGAAAGGCGTCAAAGCCAAGCCCTAACAGTTCCTCCTTTACCCCGGAAACAGCATTTGCAGTAAGTGCGATGATTTTTGCTTCGCCACCTGCTGCATAGTAATCATTCAGTGCCCGGATGTGCTGCATGGCTTCGATTCCGTCCATTTCCGGCATCATCTGATCCATGAAGACAAGGGAGTATTTTTTCTCTCGGCATTGTTCAATGGCACTGGCGCCGCTGTCTGCGGTTTCAACGGATACCCCATAGTATTTCAAGCTGGTTGATATTACTTTTAAGTTTACGGAATTATCATCCACAACCAGTGCATTTATACTATGAAGCTTTAGATTTCCCAGGGAGAAATCATCAGACATTGTCTCGGAGGTGCTTTGAAGCTTAATTGGAGTTGCGTCGATGACCATCTGCTTTAAGGTAGCAGTAAATGTGGAGCCTTCTCCATAGTCACTCATGACCATGACATCTCCACCCATCATTTGGCAGAAGTTCTTAACGAGCGCAAGACCAAGACCGGTGCCTTCTGTTCCATAGGAGGTTTGCTGGTTTAACTGGGAAAAATTCTTAAACAATTTATCCATTTCTTCGGAACGAATTCCGATTCCGGTGTCCTTTACGGCAAGGGAAAGCGTTATGGTGTTATCAACCACCAGAAGACAGTTGGCATCCAGGGTCACAGAGCCTTCTGTGGTATATTTGACGGCGTTATTTAACAGATTGATCAGTACGCTTCGCATATGATTGATATCACCGTACAGTGTTTTTGGCATGGCAGGGTCAATGTTCATAGAGAAGGCTAAGCCCTTCTCCTTTGCCTGATTGGAAATGATTTGTGCTACGTCATGGAATAAGTCTGCGGTTTCATACTCTACATTGACCATTTCCATCTTTCCTGATTCAATCTTGGAAATATCAAGAATGTCGTTGATCAGTCCCAATAAATGATGGGAAGAGGTCTTGATATCGTTTAAGTATTCCATGATAACGGGAGAAGGGGACTCCTTAATCGCCAGCTCGGAAAAACCTATGATGGCATTCATCGGAGTACGAATTTCATGGGACATTTTTGCAAGGAACAAGCTTTTGGCCTGATTGGAGGAATCCGCCTCCATTTTCGCAGCCTGAAGCTCTTCGATATAGCGAACACGCTCCTGATGATCGGAAACAATGATGATGTAACCGATGATATCCCCGAAGCTGCCATGAATTTTACTGATGGCGAGGTTACATGGAATGTTGTTTGTGCTGCATACAGCGTCAATGCTGTTTTTGTCACCGTCAAAGTCAAAGCACTCACGATTCCCGATTGGGAAAAAATAATTGATATTCACGGTGGAATCATTGGGAAGCTCATCCGGAAGATAGAAAAAGCGGGTTGCTGCTTCGTTTGCTATTTTAATCTTGTAGTCCGAGTCGAAAACCAATACCGGCATTGCCAGAGAGTAGTAAATGAATTCGGACATATTGGAGACATTGATTTTGTTCTTGTTTACAATGTTCATGGCATATTGGATGATGAGCAGTCCCCAGAACTGGGTAATGTTGCTTCCTGGAAGTGCCGGGAGTCCCAGGAATGGAATAATCATGTCAAGGACGGAGCCAAGTACAATCAGAATGGCAACAATAAGAAACATTTTTCCGAAGGTTTGTGTCCGTTTCAGCTTGGAAAAACGAATCATATAGACGATGACACAGAAAATATCAAATGTGACCAGAATAAAATAAGAGGTATAGAGATTGCTTACAATTCCCGGAGTAAACTGACAGGTCATTCCAAAGGAAGACATAACATAGGAAGTCTGGTCTCTCTGGATAGCTAAAAAGTAAACGATAAATCCCAGACAGGAAACCAGGTCCAACAAATATCGAAGTCTTCTTGAAAGACCGGAAATCTGGCAGATCAGGAATTGAACGGTGACCATATATAAAATGGTTCCAAAAATGGCAAAGGATCTCCACAAATAACCTTTTTCGTAATCCACCTGGATAAAAAGCATACCGAAGCCAAAACTCCAGATGCAGCTGGCAAGGGAGTAGAGGCAAAGAAGCTGGTTGGTGTGGTCTTTTTTATCACGATATATAAAAAATGACAAGCAGAACATAAGTGCCACAACGGCATTTAAAAGTAGAAGAGCAGTAAATAGGTATTTCATCAGATGACTTCTCCTTTTATCTTTGTGTTAAATAAAAACCCACTTTATATTATAAAATGTTTTTACAAAAAGGGAAAGTAAAAATAGCAGTATTTGGAAATATATGGTATGATTTATGTAGTCTGACAAAATGGAGAAGGATACAGATGAAAATAATCAATCTTTTGGCCGGGGAGCCGTTAGCAAAAAAACAGGATAAGGTAACGGAATGGTATTTGATTCAGTCGGGGGCTATTGAGCAAAGCTTTGGACATGCTCAGATTATACTGGAGCAGAATGCCATCATCGGAATATTGGAGAGTGAGTGGTTTTCTTATGATTATATAGCGAAAGAAGACACCGCACTTATTGTGATTCCCTGCAAGAACTCTGTGGATTTACAGGCCTTGCTGGCAGAACATAAAAATTTTCGTGTGATTTTTATTCGTACAGCGGTTGAGCAAAGAAACCAGATGCTTTGCCTGTATCAGGAAATGAGAGAAAAGGTCAGCCTGCTGTACGCCTCTGTACAAGCGGTTTATCATGATTATCAGAAGCTTTGTGAGGAGCTTTTGCTGGAGGAACAGAATTTTTCAAGAATCGATTCCTTCTCAAAAATTGAAATGGCTCATAAGGCGGAAGAGTGGGAATTTAATAATAGCAACAGTATTGCAAAAGGACATCTGAAGGAATACCTGCAGCTTATGATGAAGGATGATGCCATGTGTGTCGGTGCCATCATGGAAGCGGCTGCCCAGATGCGCCGTGTAAGTCAGGGAATCGGAGAGATGAATCATTATCTGGAATACAATAAGGATATTCTTTTTGCAGATTCTTCGAATGATTTGTTCCATCTGTTTTTTGATCTTGCAGTATCCATGGCAAAAAAAGGACAGGATATCACTCCTTTTGAGAATGAATTAAAGCGGATTTCCGGTGTCATGGAGCAATTAGATATCTATGAGAAGGAACAGCTTCTCGAATGTGAAAAGACCTATAAAGGATATGATTTTTCAAATGCAACCGAGGGACGTCTGGATATTGCAAAAGAGGATTGCTTTGGCCTGATTTTGGAATATGCAGGATTGGAAAAGAAAGAAATAGAAGAAAACCGTATGCTTTTAAAGGAGCATAAGAAGTATCAGGAGGCGCAGATCACAGAAGGGGATGCATTCCGGGTAAGAAAGCTTTTAACACAGATGTTCTATAAGGTATATTATAAAGCATTTATCCGTTCTATGAAGGAAAGAGAAAAGCTCTCTCCGGTACTGATCATGTTTTTCAATTTTGGCTTTATGGACACAGAACTGGTGGGTGTTGAAGTCGCAAATGCGCTTTACAACTTTACGGATCATCTGGGAATTTTTCAATCGGATCATGTATTTACCATTTACCGATGGCTGAAGGAAATCTATGAAGGAAAAAGGAAAACCTCCCGAAATGATTTCGATTTGGATTATCAGGCTTATTTACAGAATTTAAAGAGGACAGGGGAAATTACGGAGCAGCAGCTTGCCGAGAAAAAGGATGACAGACAGCTTATGATAGAGTTTGAAATCCAGAATATGTTCCAGAGTGCCCATCGGATAACCTATGGAAGTAATACTACCTTCTGTCCGATTCTTTCCGGAAATGGATTTGTGAACTCAGTAGAAAAAATGGCTGTGACATCCGATCGGATTATTAGGGCAATAAACACCATTCGCTCCTTGGATTATTCCGCATTTTACAGGGAAGTGTTGTTTTCGGATACGGAGTATGGAATTACAAATGAGCGAATCATGAAAGAGGTTTTTCCGGATGTGATTTTAATGCCGACGACAGGAACCCAGTCTGTTATGTGGCAGGAGACGGAAGGGGCGAAGGCCGATACGTCGGCAAGATTTCTGTTCCCAATGTTTACGATGGCAGATATTGATGAGCAGATGCTGGTGGCGGTTGCAAGATACCGGTGGGAAATCTGCCGCCATGTACAGGGAGTACATTGGAACGATATCAGGGACAAATCCCTTACTTCCGAGTATTATGATTATTTGCAGTTCTATCGGAAAAACAGTGCGCTTTCCTCCGAGGCAAAGGAAAAAATCAAAACTGCTTTGCAGCGTGTGCGCAATAACTTTAGGGAAGCCTTTGTAAAAGATTATCTAAGCTGGATGAAATATGAATCAAAGGGCAGCTTCCGCCTGAATCGTGTAGCGCGGGAGATATTGATTGCGTATTGTCCGTTTTCAAAGGATGTAAGAAGAGCTCTGGTTGTAAATCCTCTTTACCAGACTGCTTTTATTAAACTGGAAGCGGAAAACAAAAAGAAAGCACAACGTTTCGCCACACTGTATCAAAAATATACAGAAGCCGGTGGAACTATCACGCCGGATTTGAAAGCAAATCTGGAGTTTTATCAGATGTAAAAATCCCTTTTTCGGATTTGTGTTTCCGAATGAATTTGCATATTTGAATCAGAACTCACTCTCGTTTGTAAAAAGCGTAGCGGTACTAAATTCGCAAGTACTTGCTCATTAAGTGCCGACGCTTTTTAAACGTTCTGATTCAAATAGCAAAATTCATTCTTAGGAACACAAATCCGAAATGGGACATGTATAATGGGTGCAGATGTGCGGAAAGCACATATCTGCACCCATTTTTTGTAGTCATATGGAAATATACAGTATATGGGCGTAAAGGACGATTTTACTGCCGGAACGAGAGAGACAACAGTAAAAGAACTAGGGAGAAATAAATTTTACTGTCGGAAAGGAAAAAATAGGGAATAAATCCTCTTTTCAAATCAGAAATTCCGTGATATGATGTTTTTACAAAAGTTTCGTATATTTTCGTAAGACGAGAAATTTTTCCTGGATAAAAATGGGAAGTGGTTGACCGAAAATGTAGGAAACAGTAGGAAACATACAATTATGGAGGGAAAAAAGATGAAAATGAAACGTCGTATAAAAGCATTTGTTATGGCAATTGTAATGCTTTTTACAACAATTCTTCCGGTGTTGTCGGATCTTGCACCGGTGTACGCAGAGGAAGGCGTTGTTCTTAAGATTCACTATCACAGAGAGGACAAAGATTATGCACCTTGGGATGTCTGGCTGTGGGAAGAAGGAAAAGAAGGCGCAGGCTATGCCTTCGAAGAGGTGGACGGAGAAATGGTTGCTACCATGCAGACCACACCGGGAACAACTTCTGTAGGTTTTATTGTAAGAACCGAGGACTGGAGCAAGGATATCGATGCAGATCAGTTTATCGATATTTCTGAGATGGTTTCAGGAACGGCTCATATCTATATCGAATCCGGAGTGGAAGGCTATACAAAAGAGTATGGCGACGATGCAGTAACAGGCACGAAGCTAAAAAATGCAAAGTATAACAATGACGGAACTGTTTCTGTAACCATGACCGGAGAAATTGACGGGGATTTTAGCTCCGTGTTTGCAGTAGCGGGAAAAGACGGAGAGATTGATGTTACCGATGTGACCTATGAAGGGGATTATGTGTATCTGGCAGTACTGGCAGAGGATCTGGATAATGCCAAAAGCTATACCCTTACTTATGAAGAGACAGAATATCCAATCATCATGCCAATCATATATTCCACTGCGGAGTTTGAGGAAGCATATACCTATACGGGAAATGATCTTGGTGCAACCTGGAGCAAGGAGTCAACTACATTTAAGGTGTGGGCTCCGACAGCAGAAGAAGCATATGTGAATCTTTATGAATCCGGTACACCAAAGTCGGACAATCCATATGAGATTCTGGCAATGGAACCGGACGTGAATGGAACCTGGGTTGCACAAAAGAGTGGGGATTTAAATGGTGTTTATTATACATACAGCGTCGTAATTGATGGAAAAAGGAGTGAAGCCTGTGATCCATATGCCAGAACCTGTGGTGTGAATGGAAAGAGGGCTATGGTTATTGACTTGGACGCAACAGATCCGGAAGGCTGGGAAAATGATAAGAATCCGCATGCAGGGGAAAGCATTAACGATGCGGTAATTTACGAGCTTCAGATTCGTGATTTTTCAACCTCAAAGGAATCCGGAATTGAGAATGTCGGTAAATATCTTGCTTTTACAGAAAAGGGAACCACTACCTCAAGCGGGATTCCAACCGGCGTGGATCATCTGGCAGACCTTGGAGTGACACATATACACATCATGCCGTTTTATGATTTTGGGTCTGTCAATGAGACCTATACCTTTGAAAATCTGTATAACTGGGGATATGATCCGGTAAACTACAATGTTCCGGAAGGCTCCTATTCTACGGACCCATATCATGGAGAGGTACGCGTAAACGAAGCAAAACAGATGGTTCAGTCCCTGCATGAAAATGGACTGAGTGTGGTTATGGATGTGGTATATAATCATGTGTACAGCGCACAGGATTTCTGCATCAATAAACTGGTTCCGGGATATTTTTCACGAATCAATGATGACGGAAGCTACTCTAATGGGTCCGGTTGCGGAAATGATACGGCAACGGAACGCTCCATGGTAAAGAAGTATATCGTAGATTCCGTTAATTACTGGGCAGATGAATATCATATCGATGGATTCCGTTTTGACCTTGTTGGACTCATGGATGTGGAAACCATAAATGAAATCGTGGAAACGGTGCACGAGACACATCCGGATGTCATTTTCTACGGCGAAGGATGGACCTTAAACACCAATGTGACAAAAGAAGGTTATACGCTGGCAACACAGCCAAATTCAGAAAAGACACCTGGGTTTGCATATTTTAATGACACCATCAGAGATGGGCTGAAAGGAAATGTGTTCAATACAGGAGAGCTCGGATATGTATCCGGTGCCAGAAATCAGGAGAAAACGATCATTAGCAGTTTTATGGGCGATGTAACCTGGTGTAACAGTCCTGCCCAGACCATCAACTATGCATCCTGTCACGATAATCTGACGCTGTTTGATCGTCTTGCAGTATCAAAACCGGATGCAGAAAGAGAAGAACTGATCCGCATGAATAATCTGGCGGCATCTGTGTATATGCTTTCCGAAGGTGTGCCATTTATCATGGCTGGAGAAGAACTGCTTCGTTCCAAGCCAAACGGAGACGGCACCTTTAATTCCAACAGCTATGCTTCAGGAGATGAGGTAAACAGTATTCTTTATGAGTCCCTGGATGATGCGGCAACCATGCAAGTATATGAGTACTACAAAGGATTGATAGCATTTCGAAAAGCCCACGCAGCGCTTCGCCTTTCCACGGCAGAAGAGGTTGCAGCTGCAGTTGTTCCGGTAGAGGGACTGGAAGATAATGTGGTAGGTTTTGATATTTCAGGAGATGTAAACGGAGAGACTGCAGACGAATTATTTGTTGTATTTAATGCAAATAATGCACAGACGAAGGTTACACTTCCGGATGGAAAATGGAACGTTTATATTAACGGTGAAAAGGCCGGAACCGAAATTATTGAGACCATCACAAACGGTACGGTTACCGTTGAGCCGATTTCAGCAATGGTGCTTGTAAGAGAAAGTAAGGGAGCTTCAGCATCTGCAGATAACAGTAATGGAGCTGCGAAGTCAGATGCGCAGAAAACCGATATGTCTGCCGGAAAGATTGCTCTTATCGTAGTAGTGGTTCTTGCCGGAATTGCACTTGCAGGATATTTCGGATTTAAGGCTCGCGGCAAGCGGTCGAGGAAATAAAAAGCATAAAAACAAAATATAGGAAAAAGGTCTGGCTTGACAGCCAGCCTTTTTTTGACTAAAATATGTACTAGAGTTCAATATTTGAGAATTATAGTTCATGTTGTTCTCAAAAATTGAGAAGAATGTATTGGAGATTGCAAAATATGGAAATGAATGTGAATTTTTATAAGGAAGTGCCAAAGGAAAGCATTAAGGATACAATCCGCCATGCGAGACAGTTGATGAATTACACCCAGGCACAGGTTGCACAAGCAATCGGAATGTCGAACCGACAGTATGTAAAGTATGAGAACGGATTGCTTCCGATTACGGATATGTCCTTTCAGCAGGGTGTAAACTTATGCGAGCTGCTGCATCTGAATCTCTACCAGATGGTAGCACCCATCGAAGATGTGATCAGTAAAAGAGAGAAGACAAGTGCATAGAGAATAGTTTGGTATAGATTAATGAAAAAAGAGCCCGGATAGATAAGAAAAAATGACATCTATCTGGGCTTTTTTATGTTTGATTTACAAAATGTGATATTTAAAAAGCGATGGGAAACCATCGCTTTTATCGTTTCATAGTTTTTACCAGAGTAGCTAAAGCAGCTATTTGTTCGCTTGTTAGTCCGGATAAATCAAGAGACTGTTGTTTGGTTTCTACACCCAATAAATAATCAGTAGAGACTTTAAAAATTCCGGCTATTGCTATAAGCACGTCATAGGATGGCATTCGAAGTCCTGTTTCGTAGGCACTTACTACAGACTTAGTCAGCCCGAGTTTAGAGGCAAGTTGCGCTTGGGTATAGTTATTCTTAATTCGCAACTGCTTTAGTGTGTTTCCAAAGTCAACCATTTGAATACCTCCACAACACTAATTTACTATATAGTATGTATTGAATTGGTGGATTTTGTCTTTAATTAGTTGACAAAATGAAAATAATGAATAAAATAAGACTATAGCACTAGCTAGTTACGTGAGAATAAAGAAAGGTGGAAAACAAAATGAAAAGGAAACAGGCTATCGCTGCTATCATGGCAGCAACCATAATCGGAACTACTGCTTTTTCAGGAACCGTTATGGCACAGACTTATACTGTACAGAAAGGAGATACTTTATCTAAGATTGCGAAGAACAATGGGACAACAGTTGCTAAATTAGTTGCCGATAATGGCATTAAAGATGCAAACAAAATTAAGGTCGGACAGGTCCTTGATCTGGGTGGAGCACAAAAAACAGAAAATACAAATGTAAGTGCTACAAAGACATCTGCAAATAATTATAAGGGAATACTGTCTACGTTCTTTAACGCTACATACTATGCTGCTCAGAACCCGGATGTTGTAGCTGTATATGGAACAAAGTCGGAGAATTTGTTCTCTCATTTCTTGACATATGGTATTTATGAGGGAAGACAGCCAAATCCTGATTTTAATGTATATGCATACATGTCCTCTTACAAGGATCTGGAGAATAAGTATGGAAATGATGCAGTTATGTATTATGTGCACTATTTCACTTTTATTGTGAAAGGAAATGAAACCCGTAATCTTACAACTGTTAAGGCTGCAATGAGTGCAGGTGTTAAAGTTCATAATTTTGATGGAGTTACACTTGCTACTGATGCAAATGGAAAGCTTGTATCTGGAAAGGCCGCAGAAGCGCTTTATCCGACAAAAGCCGTTGCTGGAAATTCTACAACATCTAACAATTCTTCCAATGGAAGTTCCGAGAATAAATCAAATGCATCAGCAGGATCATCTGCACCATCTACTCCAAGTACACCGGCTACTCCGTCCACACCGACAACACCAACTACACCATCCACTCCGGATCGAGAGACATATACTGCCGCTTATGAAGCATGGGCAGGAAGAGAGCCGCAGAAGGAAGATTATCTCGCTGAAACATCTTATTATGAAGAATATGAAGCATGGACAGCCAGCGAACCAAAGGAGGAAGACTATGCATACTGTGAGTATGAAAGCGAGCAGGCTGCAACTGCTGCATATTATTCCGATATGGCTACATGGACAGGTGAGGAACCGGACTTCTCGGATGATGCATACAAATTTAATACCTTTGAAAGCCAGGAGGCAGCAACAGCGGCATATGATGCAGCTACCGAGGAGTATAAGCAGGCGGTATTAGATCAAACAGAATATGCAGATGATTATGCGGCATGGGAAGGCGCTGAACCAGCAAATGAGGAGGATGAAGAATCTGGCAAATACCTCTATAATGGAGAACAATATGAAAGCTATGAGTTAGCTGTAGCAGCATGGGAAGCTGATGAGCCTGTTGCAGACGAGTATATCACCACATTCGTCGAAGATTCAGAAAATGCGGATTGGGTAGCAGAGAATCCGGAACCGGCAGCAGAAGATTTCCCATATGATGAAAATTGGTTTGAAAGCGAAGAAGCAGCTACCGCACAGTTTGAAGAGGATCATGCTGCATGGGTAGAGGCAGAGCCAAATTCTGAGGATTATGTATACTTCGAAAATGAGTATGAGAGTCAGGAAGCTGCAACACAGGCATTCAACCAGGCATATGGCGAATGGGAAGGGGCAGAACCTAATGAGGATACCTTCCTTGACGAAACAGAGTATCAGAATGATCATGATGCATGGGAAGCAGAAGAGCCTAGTGTAGATGATTATGTGGCTGAATATCAGGCAGCACATGATGCATGGGAAGCGGAAGAACCTGATGCAGAAGAGTATCTGGCACAGACAAGCTTTGCAGAGGATTATGCCGCATGGGAAGATGCTGAGCCAAAGCAGGAAGACTATGTTGTATATGACTATGCGAATGAAGCAGAAGCAATGGCGGCCTATGCAGAAGCGTTAGCGCAGTGGCAGGCTGCTGAGCCGAATAAGAGTACCTATTTGGCAGAAACATCTTATGACTCAGACCTTAGTGCTTGGGAAGCAGAAGAGCCAAATGAGGAAGACTACTTATTCAATACTTATGAGAGTGAAGAAGCGGCGCAGGCTGCATATGAATCAGTATATACTCCATGGGAGGCACAGGCGCTTGTGTTTACAAATTACGCGGTTGATTTTCAGACATGGGAAGACGGAAAATCTGCCATTACCGGAAACGATGATGACGGATACTCATACGGAAGCGTAGAAAATGGCACATATGAGGAAGCTTTAGCAGCATATACAGAAGCAAATCCAGAACCAGTTAAAGCCACCTATATTGAAGACCTTTTACAGAGTGAAGAAACTGGCGTGCAAAACTGGTTGAACTCAAATCCAAAGCCAGATGAATCAGAATATGTATACAACGAGGCCTGGTATGTAGATGAGGATTCAGCGCAGGCAGCATTCGATGAGGATAAGAATGCATGGACAAGTATAATGCCGGATGAGGACACTTATTTGGTTGAAACTGAGTTTGCAGATGATTATGCTGCTTGGGAGGAAGAAAAGCCTGTACGTGAGCATTATGAGGAGAATGAGAACTGGTATGAGTCTGATGAGGCTGCAACAGAAGCATTCAATGAAGCACACGCAGCGTGGGTAAATGCAGAGCCACAGGCAGAGGATTACCTTACTCAGACAGATTACGAGCAGGATATGATGGCATGGGTAGCAGCAGAGCCATTTGAGTCTGAGTTTACTGGAATTACAGAATAGTTATTAATAGTTATTAAACGAAAAGATGTCATTAAAGGTATGGGAATACTTTTGATGGCATCTTTTTTGTTAGATGGAAAAATATCAGCAATATGCTCGTTTTAAGGAAATGCATACAATATCAATGAAAGTAATTATATGGTATGTAT
>JBJENM010000064.1:0-3317 GCA_051880175.1 Agathobacter sp.
GGCACCTTCAAAGAAGCGGTGTCCGAAGAATTTGACGCAGGTGAGAAAACCAGATGCTCATGTGAAAAAAGGCTGAGCCCAATTATCAGCGCCAGCGTACATATTGCACCGGCAACACGATAGCCATAGGCACGGAACCGACTGGGATTGCGTGTTTTTTCATTTTGTTCATGGATTCCGTCCAAAGTCCGGCGGATCAGATCTTCATCAGGCTGAACCTGCTGAAGTGCAGCACACAACTCTTCTTTTTTCATACTATCCTCCGATCACCCAATCCGCGTCATCGAGTTCCAGCTTTAACTTTTGCCGTGCCCGGGAGAGCCGCTTCTTAACATTGACCTCGGTTATCCGTAAAATCTGCGCGATTTCCCGGATAGAAAGCCCCTCATAATAAAATAACAGAATTACCTCACGCATATTTTGGGGGAGGCGCAGAACCTGAGCGTAGACATCGGCAGTCTCCTCCAGTTGTGCCGGCTGGAATGCCAATTTATCAGGAAGCTGTGTCAGCAATACGTCGCTCAAAGAAACCACATTTTTACGCCATGGAGCAACAAAATGGGAATTACAACAATTGATAGTAACGCGAATTAGCCACGCTTTCCGATGTTCTTCTGTTTCAAAGGGTTTTCGGTTCATGCACAGCTTCATGAAGACTTCCTGAAAGATATCCTCAGCATCCTGCGACGATTGTGTTTTGGTAACAGCAATGCGCCAAACCATGGAGGAATAAAACCGAACCACATCATCAGTGACATCCATTGGAAGTGTTGGGACGGTGCCGAACTGAGAGGTGCATCCGTCAATGCCACCTGGATATTCCATTTCCAACCCCCTCACTTCTAATACCAACTTGACTTCAAAAGGTGACTGTATATTATGGATTACGCAATTCATGCGGGAACAACCATACGTTATTCGATTATCGCAACAAACCGTTACAGCGTCCGATATGCAGCTTCAATGATTTTTACTGTATTCTCAATGCCGATGGTCCCACTGTCGATACATAAGTGGTAATTCTCCGCTTTCCTGAATATCTGAATGGTATAATCCCTCAGGTAGGAGGCGCGGTTTCCATCCGATTCCCTGAGAGGCTTATCAGCTTGTTCCCTGGGAATTCCATAAAGGTCCACAATCCGTGCCAACGTTTAAATTCTTCTGCATAGAGGAATACATTCAGCATATCGTTCCGCTCTGCCAGAATGCAGTTTGCGCCTCGTCCTACGAAGATACACGGCCACTGCGCCGCCAGTTCACAGATAGTTTGTGCTTGTGCCAGATAGATTCAGTGGCACAGAGACATGGATACCTGGCGCATCCTTGTCCGCGTTATAATGATACAGTAGTCCTTTGGAGATTTTTCCGGCTGCGAAGATGGTGTTCATCAACGCTCCAGATAGCCCTGATCGGCAAATTCTGCAAGGGCGTATCCAGAATATGTGCCCTGCTTTTTTGACTCTTTTCTTTCTGTTTCATGGGCATGCCCTTTATTAAGGGTAGTATACCAGATAGAGGCGGAAAAGTCTATCCAAATATTGACCGACAGGTCTGTTTAGCATATCATGAAAGAAAAGGTAATTCCACCGTTCACCTTTCTGCTGGCTGATGTGATGGCTTTTACGGGATACGGAAGGACAGCGAATACGCCTATCGATACTGTACCAGATACAACAGCGGAGACGGTTGTTACACTGTCCAGAAAAACGCCGGATGACGTGATAGAGATCGACTTAGGGCTGGACGAGTTGGATATCACCGCCGCAGAGTCAAAAGCAACCTACCCTGAGATCAAGGACTACGTTCTGAATCACCACGGTCTGAAAGTTTCCAGCCTGTATATCGCCCAGGTGAAGCGCAAGTGTGGCCTAGAAGTTGGCGAGAACCATAACCTTCCCTCTCCAAACGGTAGACCGCAGCCCTAGGTTTCACCTGAGAAAGAAGCAGCCATTCGGGATGCGCTGAAATCTTTTTCCATGATCTGAGTATTCATAAGAATTGCGATAGCACAATATTCAGAAAATGTGCGCTCACTGGTTACAGCTGGCGCACATTTTATTCTTCATCTGTATCCTCGTCAAAAGAGTAATCGTTCAGTTCCTCAAAGTCTAGAAACTCTGCCAGTGTCATATTGAAAGCCAGTGCGATCTTGTGAAGGGTTTTTACTCTGGGATTTTTGGTCAGCCCCCGGACAATATTGTCCAGTGTAGATTGCTTCACATCGCTCATAGTCGCCAGACGGTTGATTGCAATTCCCCGCTGCCTGCACAGTTCCCGGATTCGTCTTACATAGATTTCTGAATACTCCATACCTGCTCACCCTGTTATCGCTTTACCCGTTTGCGGGTTAATATGATGATACCAGTAAAAGTGGGAGTATTTACCCGAATACGGGTTGACTGTAAAAAGAAATACCCCTACAATGATGATACCCGAATACGGGTAAATCATAGAGAGGTGGTAGTTGTGAAAAGCTGTTTTCTATTTGGGCACAAGGATACACCATTTGAGATACGAACCCGCATTGAAGAAGCGGTAGAGCGACATTATTATCAATACGACGTTCGTCAGTTCTATGTCGGGAGTTATGGCGCATTTGACGCAATGGCTGCGTCCGCGGTAAAAGCCGTGAGGAAGCGCCATAGCGATATGGAGTTATATCTGCTAATTCCCTACCACCCGGCACAGAGACCCATTGCGGTCCCAGAAGGCTTCGATAATACCTTCTACCCACCATTGGAACATGTTCCCCGCCGCTATGCTATTGTAAAAGCCAATCAGTACATGGTCGAAACCTGCGATACCATTATTTGCTATGTAAGACATATTGGAAACACACGCACTCTGTTGGAATATGCCCGAAGGTGGAAGGGGGAAAGACTGACATGTATAGAAAACCTAGGTGAGCAGTTTTCATTCTAGGTCATGTGAAGGATCAACCCAAGTTTATGTACTCTGTTTGCCTTCTGGAAGAACATGAATAACCAAAAGTGAGCTGATTAAAACCAGGGGGAATAGCATATCGCATTTCTTCCTGCATCGTGGCTTTCTCAGTCAATCTTTCTTAAATATTTTATTATTGATGCGTCGATTGCCGTAATTCATACGTCTAATAGGTGCAAGGATGTGATACAATCTGAGGAAAGGATTACACAGAATCCAATTAACAGGAGCTATCAATATGAATAAAGAGCGTTTTGCCCAAGCGGTGCTTGCCCAAAAAGAAAAATTCTACCGCATTGCTTACGCCTATGTGAAAAATGAGCAGGATGCGCTGGACATTGTGAGTGAGGCTACATACAAGGGGCTGAAGTCCC